>DASVYI010000060.1:0-7321 GCA_036392275.1 Nitrosospira sp.
TGATGGTGTTGATGGTGTTGATGGTGTCTATCGTTGCCTTCGATCAGATGTATTCACTTGGCCGCGATGACTCATCGAGACTATGCCCTATCCTGAGAAGGTGACCGGCAAGCAATTCGGCCAGGCGGCCGAGAAATCCAGCTAAACTCGCTCTCGACCTGTGCCATCAGTTCACCGACTGCACTCAGCCCTTCGTTGATCTCGCGATTTTTTCAGCCTGATATGTTTTTTTCCAAACCACTTTGCACAAAGGGTCGCCGAATACGGTTCTTTTCTGGGCGATATTCCTTGCCATTCCACTTAACGCAAGAATGCTGATCACCGTAAAGACAGTGAGAAGTAGAAACGGAAACAGTCTCCGTATCATTTTCACCTCCATCGCACAATGTACGGATTACAATGTACGGATTAATAAAAAATAGCAGGAACTCCGCACAAGTCTTTCGCGGAATCTTGATTTACCAACTGATTTAGGTTTAATTGGGCGGCGCTAACCGGGAATCGATTCAGCCGCCGCGGTTCAGGAGTTTTTATGTGGACGGTTCGGACGGCTCGTCATTTTCGAGGATTTCCTCCATATCATCTGAAAGCAGAGATTGCTTGACTGAAAAGTGCTCAAACATTTTTTGCCGGAAAGTTTCCGAGCGGCGATCGAAAGCAAAAGACCCGTCGAACAAATCATGATGTGGCTTTTCCATTTCATTATCCTGACAAGAGGAATAAAAAATCGAATAAACCATGACGCTTCGCCCTGGATATTTCGTTCAAAGCTTATTGGGCACGAACACGCCACAATTCACTTGAGATGAAACCTATCTCCATAAGGTTTGCTGGCAAACCCTGGCTGCCCGGTAGTTTTAGCGGTATCCCAGCCATTCCCCCCCTTCAGTTATCGTGAGTATTGTCAGCCACTCGCCGGCCAGAACCGTAACCCTTTTGTTCAAATTCCGCTGCAATTTTGCGGTGTGAAGCTGCGTTGATCTGGCTTGTCTTTGCGGCTTTCTCATATTTGAGCATTAAAGCCCATGTCTGGGATTGCCGATCCTGCGCCTGCCGGCCATAGAGATAACTCTTTTCCTCGTAATGTTGAAGCAGCTTTCTTTGCTCCTCTGCCCTTTTGCGCATTTCTCCCGCCAACACCTCGTAATGCATCGTCAATGCCTCATGATCATCGCGGGTTTTGGCGCTCTCGACAGTTTTACGTAGAGCAGGGCTATCAATCGCTTCATAAGGGCTCATCGGAGCGCATGCAGCGAGCGAACCGACCAGGAATAGAATTGCTGAAAATCTTCCTTTCATACGAGACCTGTTTGAATCCGGTGGTACCAGGCGCACAGTTGAGTAACGGCTGAGTGATAGATTACGCCCGATGAGCTACTTTGTCAACTTTTATATGTTTAAAGTTTGCCAAGTAGTTAGGTGCAGACCCATGACAGGGAACCTTGCATTCAGGAAAATTTAACTTTGCAAGCAATCAAAAATATGACGATAGTATTTATAGGCAACATAAATACATGCCGGGAATACGAACGATTGACTTCGCGCGGGTCGTTCGTGGAAGCTTTGTTGCCCTATACTTCGAAATTTAAATCTCTGAAATACCGCTCATAACTTCCAACAATCAAACATGAAGTATGTCGTGGCCTTTCTTGTGAGCGTGCTCGCCGGTATCGTCTGGGCTGGCGATATTCCAGATTTGCAGATAACGCCCGGCGCTGTGCGCACGGGTTTGACAAAGAAAAAAATATGCGAAATAAAGTGGGGCAGGGATGAGCGTCACGTTACCGTGAAAATGAAGCGGCAGGTCTTCGATCTTTACGGATATTCCGGTTATGATGACCCGCGTTGCGTGCCGGCTGGCAAGAGGCGCTGTGAAATCGACCACCTCATCAGCCGCGAGCTGGGGGGAGCGGACGAGGTCAAGAACCTGTGGCCGCAGGCTTACGGCACCAGCCCCTGGAATGCAGTCCTTAAAGACAAGCTGGAAAACCGCCTGAATAGGGAAATGTGCGCCGGAAATATTTCTCTGCGAGAGGCTCGCGACATGCTTGTCAATGACTGGCGCAAGGCATATGTCAAGTATTACGGTGAGCCTTGAGAGCGGTGTTCGCGTCGATATTCGTCAGCTGGTTTTCCCGGTCTTTCCGGCTCGCATCTTGCTATGCAGCTATGGCGCCAGCACGTGTTCTTCTATAAAAGAAGATTCGAATGGCGTCACGATATTCGGATCCGGCAGAATCAGGCGCTCGTCCTTGTCCGCATAATCCAGCCTGCTGAGAATGCTTTTGATGACGTTGAGCCGCGCCAGCGGCTTATCGTCAGCATGGACGATTAACCACGGTGATATGAGGTTGTGGGTATGAGTCAGCATCTGATCCCGGGCAAGGCTGTATTGATCCCATTTCTTCAGCGCATACTCGTCGAGTGCACTGAGCTTCCATTGGGCGAGCGGGTCCTTTTTACGGTCGTCCAGCCTCTTTGCCTGCTCCGATTTGCTGATGTCGAGGTAATACTTGAGAAGTTCGATCCCTGAGCGGATCAGCATATGCTCGAATTCGAGCACCGAACCCATGAATTCCTCATACTCGGCATCGGTACAAAATCCCATCACGCGCTCGACCCCTGCGCGGTTGTACCAACTCCGGTTGAACAGGACGAGCTCCTGGGCTGCGGGCAGGAATGGTACGTAACGCTGAAAATACCATGAACTGCGATCGCGGTCCGAGGGTTTGCCAAGAGCAATCACGCGCGTTTCCCGCGGACTCAGATGCTGAGTGATGCGCTTGATCGTACCATCCTTTCCAGCCGCATCGCGGCCCTCGAAGATGATCAGGATTTTGTTATTGCGTTTGATGAAGTACCGCTGCAGCTTGACGAGCTCGATCTGAAGCTTGTACAGAGTGTCCTCATAATCCTTTTTGGATATCTCGGGTGCGGATTCGCTCGTTTTCTTTTTGTCGTTCTTCTTGCTCATCGGTGTCACCCTTTTATCAGGACGAACTGCGCCTTCCCTTGGAAGTCATTTATAGGGCTCGATCCGTTCAGCTTTCAGCTGATAACCCGCCTGACCCATTTCAGTTTCCCGTGTCTGTGTTTGCATGACCCCGCTGACCCACATCGTGTCCATTGTGCGCATATTGGCGACCGGTCTGGAGGCTTTTACGTGAATAATCTGGTTGGGAGGAGGTGGAGGAGTGTGTATGCAAGCACCAAAGTAGGGCACAAGCAAGAATTCGCTGACCTTATTGCCCGACTTCTCCAGAGGAATGACAAATCCGGGAATGCGGATGCGCTCTCCATTCAGCGCAGGTTCCACGGGGGCGTTGTTCCATGCCTCGCGTATCTTTTCCAGTGCTTCGATGGCACGTGGATCGCTATCTTTCAGATTGTCCAGTTTCAGTCCCTTCAAAGAGGCCAGCGGGTCCCAGCTTTTGGGCATCAGGTCATCCCAGGTTTTTTCTTTAAAGGTAACCGAATTGCTCCCTGCGGATCCTACGTTGTTCTTATTTCTAAGCTGCGCCGCGGACGGCAGCTTGTCGCCCACCTTGTAATCGGTTGCGGCAGCCGCGTGAGCCACGAAGCCCATCCATCCGGTCAGAAATAAAACGAAGAGGCTGCGGCAATTGAGATGTGTGATTATCATAAAGCTGATTTATACACGCTTATAGTCTCGATGTTAAGCCATCCACAAGAGATATACGATAGACACGGTATCCGGGAATGAGGCTGACCAGAAAACCAGTTGCGATGACCAACTTGATACCCGCGTTACGCTGTGTGAGCTTCTGCACCAGGCGGCATATCGCTGAGATTGTGTGCGAGGCGGTCCAAGCCTGCCTTCGAGCACGAAGACGAGCAATCGTTCCGATTCAGGGTACTGGATGCCCTTGCTCGACGCCTTGTCGGTGAACAGTCGGTCCACCGAGACATGCTCAAACTGGTCGTTTCGGGTTCTGGTCGAGGCTGCTGATCCGAGCGTGGCCGTTTTCCGGCCCCTCCCTTATAGGGCCTGATACAGTATTTGACTTTATATCATACTTTCATTATTCTAAAAACATGGAAATTAAAGAAGCTGTCATCGCGCTTGCGGCGCTTGCCCAGGAAACGCGCCTTTCAATATTCCGAATGCTGGTAGAAGTAGGGCCGGAAGGAATTCCGGTGGGACGGATCGGCGAAGAGCTGAAAGTAGCCCCTGCTACCCTTTCGTTTCACTTGAAAGAGCTTTTTCACGCTGGGCTGATTACATCCCGCCAGGAAAGCCGGTTCATCTATTACACCGCAAACTTCGAGCGTATGGCCGCCATCATGACCTTTCTCACTCAAAATTGCTGCCAGGGCATGCCACAGGAGTGTCTTACCTTGGTTGAGACCGCTCTCGGCGGCTGCTGCCCGCCTAAATCCAAATCATCCAAACCTAAATCCGCAAGGAGCCAGTCATGAAACGCTTTCACGTCCACATTGCCGTTGATGATCTTGACGCCAACATTCGCTTTTACTCCGCAGTGTTCGGAGTCCCGCCGGCTGTCACCAAACCTGATTATGCAAAATGGATGATCGAGGAGCCGCGGCTTAATTTTGCCATTTCGAATCGTGGCGCAAAGACCGGGTTGGATCACATGGGGCTTCAAGTCGATTCGGATGAAGAACTCGCAGAGCTGCGCCAGAAAGTAACCACGGCGGAAATTGCCGCACTTGATCAGCCGCAAGCAGAGTGCTGCTATGCACGTTCCGATAAATACTGGGTTACTGACCCGCAGGGCATTGCCTGGGAAACCTACCGCACACTCGGCGAGGTCGAGATTTACGGCGTGGACTCGCCTAAAACCGCTGACCCGAGTGCCTGCTGCGCACCCAAGCTGAATCCAGTCAATATTGTTTCCCGTCGCACGGGCTGCTGTTAAAAGATCATGGGTAATCGCACCTTTAACGTTTTGTTTCTGTGTACCGGAAACTCTGCACGGAGCATATTGGCCGAAAGCTATCTTAATGCTTCCGGGAAAGGCCGGTTCCATGCGTGCAGCGTGGGAAGTCATCCGGCGGGTAAGGTAAATTCTTATGCGTTTGAGCTTCTGGGATGAATTTGCCACTCCTGACGCGCCGAAGATGGATATCATCATTACTGTATGCGACCAGGCTGCGGGGGAGATGTGTCCAGAATGGCCTGGGCAACCCGTTACAGCTCATTGGGGAATAGATGACCCGGCTGCGGTGACAGGTGATGATGATGCCAAGCGAGCAGCGTTTCTCCGCGCCTTTGCCGTGCTCCAGCGGCGCATCAGCTTACTCACCAATCTTAACGTCAAGGCGCTTGGGCGCATCGCCACTGAGCAGCAGCTGCGAACAATCGGCAAAGAGCAGTGATACAACGTATCGTTGCAGAAGAGACCGGGAGAGCGCTTTTACCGGTCAGTCACGAACAAGAGAACGGGTAAAACCGCTCAAAGGGTTGACGTGCTTGCCGCCCTCCTGATTTTTCTTGCCACTCTTGTTCTGCGCTGGATCGTATCGCGACTGAGCAGCAACTGCAAATAACTGGCAAAACAGCTTAATACGGCCCATTAGTCAGGACCTCATCGTTCTTGAGTCGGTCTTACGACCCGGGATTACGGGATTGCGGTTCGCCAGTGGCGGAATCAGTGGAAAATCGTAATCTTCGCCCACTATATGAGAAATGAACCCCTCTCATTATTTATGCTGCATATGTTCGTGGGAATGCCCCGGAACAGCATGGCGCGCATGGTCGCTTAGCTGGGCATCAAACCACTGATGAATCGCATTAATCAATTTGGGTGACTTCGTGGAATAGCTGATTTGCGCCCCGTCAGGAAGTTCCGCGTATTCAATCTTGATTTGCCCAGGTTTGGCTGATTTCAATTCAGCCAGCCCTGGCATATCCTCGCCGTGAATTCGCGCTGGCTTCGAAAAATCACGTTGCTTGAAGTCATTTGAAATTTCGGACAAATGGGCGCGTATCAATCGAATTTGCTCGGTATCGGATTTATCTTTAACCACGACTTGCTGTATCCCACCCTTGGGGGTTTTGGAAAAAACGTGGATTGTTTTCTCCAAATCGAACGGCATGACATGTGCGCCGCGCTGCGCGACTTCATCGAGCCGCTTCCCATCTTCTACCGCGTAAACTGGGATTGCCGCGAATAAAACAAGTAAAAATGGTATGGGGAGTAGATTCATCTTAACTCCTGCTGAATATCAGAATTCATTCGGCTTGTAACTAGCCGCTCTGGGCCTTAAACGCATTCCTGAGTCCATGAGGCGGTAACCAGGCCGAAGATGTGTTGTTTGGATATTGTCTAGTCACGGAAGGCAACGGGGTGTGTGATCTCATAAAGCTGATTTATGCACGCTTATAGTCTCGGTGTTAAGCCATCCGCAAGGGATATACGGTAGGCACGGTATCCGGGAATGAGACTGACCAGAAAACCTGTCGCCATGACGAGCAAAAGTAACTGCAATGCTTCGGCCGATATCGGTCCTGCGGCAAGCGAAACACCCAGGTTCGCCTCCAGAAAAGGCGCGCCAAAATGACTGAGCGCAATCAATCCCAGAAGGCCGAGCAAGGAACCCGTCACAACAATCATCAATCCTTCGATGGCCAGCAGCATGAATACCACGCGCGGGCCCGCGCCAACCGAGCGCAGAATCGCCAGTTCGCGCCTGCGCTCGCCGAGGCCGGCCAGCACAACGGCAACCAGACCGCTAAACCCCACGGCAACTACCAGTGCGGAAATGACAAGCAGCGATTTCTCGACAATGTCGACAATAGACCAGAGATCATCCAGTGCCACGCCGGGGAGCACGGCAAGCAGTGGCTCTCCCTTGTATTGATTGACGAACCGCTGCATCTGAAAAACACCTGCACGATTCTTTAAACCGATGAGAACCGCCGTGATTTCCTTTGGCGTGAGATCAAATTTGCGCACATATTCAGGGGGAATGGATAATCCGGGCATCGGCGCGCCACCCTGCCAATCGAGGTGAAGTGCTTCGATCGCCTCCAGACCTACATGCACGCTGCGATCCACCGGCAAACCGGTTCGTTTGAGAATGCCGCTCACCCTGAAAGGTTTGTCCGCATGTTCAGCCAGGCCGATATCCTTGGCTCCATGATTCAGGACGATAGGATCACCCAGATGGTAACCCAGTTGTTCGGCAACATCCGCGCCAATCACCGCATCGAAGATATCCGTGAAGGGTTGGCCGGCCGCAAAGGCCAGCGAACGCCCGTCAGCATAGCGAAAATGCTCGAAATAGGCGGCAGAGGTCCCAACCACCGCAAAACCGCGGTGTGAATCGCCCAGGG
>DASVYI010000061.1:0-5436 GCA_036392275.1 Nitrosospira sp.
TGCACAGCCTCGCTAGTGCTTCGTGACACCCGGTAACGGCCAGCGGGCCGCACTCGCCTCTTCGTACATCGATCATCTCGCCGGAGAACGGCGGCTGTCGCCGCTTACCCACCAAGGCTACGCCAGGGATATCGCCGTCTTGCTGAATCTTGCAGGGACGACGCCTCTCGAGCAGCTCCAGGTTCATCATGTCCGGCGGTTCATCGCCCAGCTGCATGGCAAGGGACTTTCGGGCAAAAGCCTGGCGAGGATGCTGTCAGCCTGGCGTGGTTTTTACAAATATCTGATGCGGAATCACGGCTATGCCTCCAACCCCTGTGCTGCCGTGCGTGCGCCCAAGGCGGCCAAAACCTTGCCACGCGTGCTTTCGCCCGATGAAGCCGCCAGACTGCTGGAGTTTCCCGTCGATGATTTGACGGCTTTGCGGGATAAAGCCATGTTCGAGCTGTGCTACTCTTCGGGATTGCGGCTGGCGGAGCTCGCCAGTTTGAAACCCGGGGATCTGGATTTTGATGAAGGCACCGTGCGGGTTACAGGCAAAGGCAGTAAAACACGCATCGTACCAGTCGGCAGCAAGGCTGCGGACGTGTTGAGAGAATGGATAACGCAGCGCGACATTCTGGCCAAACCCGGCGAATCCGCGTTGTTCCTGTCGCGGTATGGCAAGAATATCAGCCATCGTTCGATTGGCCAGCGCCTGAAAATCCAGGCATTGCGCCAGGGAATCAGCGCCTCTGTCCACCCGCATATGCTCCGGCATTCGTTCGCCTCGCACGTGCTGCAATCCAGCGGCGATTTGCGGGCAGTGCAGGAGATGCTGGGACATGCCAGTATCAGTACCACGCAGGTTTATACCCATCTTGATTTCCAGCATCTGGCCAAAGTTTACGATGCGGCGCATCCAAGGGCGAAAAAGAAGCGGCCGGACGCCAGTAAAGACGTTCCAGACAGTTTGCATTCTCCCGGCGAATCAGAGGTATAATCCGTGCTCCTTATCATCACGCGCTAGCTCCATGGCAGAATTTCACGGTACCACCATACTGTCGGCGCGCCGTGGCACCCAGGTCGCGCTTGGGGGCGACGGCCAGGTCACCCTTGGGGCCGTAGTCGCCAAGGCAAGCGCACGGAAGGTTCGCAGGCTTTATCATGACAAAATACTAGCGGGATTCGCGGGCGGTACCGCCGATGCTTTTACGCTGTTCGAGCGCTTTGAAGGCAAGCTGGAAAAACATCAGGGACACCTCATGCGTTCGGCAGTGGAGCTGGCGAAGGACTGGCGAACCGACCGCATCCTGCGGCGGCTGGAAGCAATGCTGGTCGTGGCCGACCCGGGCGTTACGCTTATCATCACGGGGTCAGGCGACGTGATCGAGCCCGAGTTGGGGCTTGCGGCAATTGGCAGTGGCGGCTCTTACGCGCATTCGGCCGCGCGTGCGCTTCTGGAAAATACCAACCTGACCCCGCTGGAGATCGTCAGGAAGTCACTCGCCATCGCGGGCGATCTGTGCATCTACACTAATCAGAACCACGTAATCGAGGTTCTGGAATGACATCTGAAACGTGAATATAAGATGGTTTCTCACTCCTCCCGGTTTCTACCTCTTATATCGATCACCGAGCCGTAATCATGTCTCAACTGACCCCGCGGGAAATCGTCCACGAACTGGATAAACACATCATCGGCCAGGATGCCGCCAAGCGTTCCGTCGCGATCGCGCTCAGAAATCGCTGGCGCAGGCAACAGGTCAAGGATCCCCTGCGACAGGAAATCACGCCGAAGAATATTCTGATGATCGGACCCACCGGAGTGGGCAAGACGGAAATCGCCCGCCGGCTGGCAAAGCTTGCCGATGCACCTTTCATCAAGGTGGAAGCGACCAAATTCACCGAAGTGGGATATGTCGGGCGTGACGTGGATTCCATCATCCGCGATTTGGTGGAGTCGGCGATCAAGCACGCGCGTGAACAGGAAACGCAAAAAATGCGGGCCCGCGCGCAGGACAATGCTGAAGAACGCATTCTCGATGTATTGCTTCCCGCCGCGAGAGAGATGGGTTCGCAGGCAGATGCCCTGGAAGGTGAAAGCGCCACGCGGCAGAAATTTCGCAAGAAATTGCGCGAAGGCGAACTCAACGACAAAGAGATCGAAATCGACGTGGCTTCAGCGCATACCCACATGGAAATATTTGCTCCTCCGGGAATGGAGGAGCTCACTACCCAAATCCAGGGCATGTTTCAGAACCTGGGTGGGGAAAGAAAAAAAACGCGCAAACTGAGAATTCGCGAAGCGATGAAACTCATCACCGATGAAGAGGCATCCAAGCTCATCAATGACGAGGAGTTGAAGCTTCGTTCGGTACAGAACGTTGAACAGAACGGTATTGTGTTCCTGGATGAAATCGACAAAATTACCAGCCGTTCGGAAACTTCCGGCGCGGATGTCTCGCGTCAGGGTGTTCAAAGGGATTTGCTGCCGCTGGTGGAAGGTACCACCGTTTCAACCAAATACGGCATGATCAAAACCGATCATATCCTGTTCATTGCCAGCGGGGCATTTCATCTCGCCAAACCCTCCGATCTGATCCCGGAATTGCAGGGGCGTTTCCCCATTCGTGTCGAGCTGACGAGCCTTAGCGCCGACGATTTCGTGCAAATTCTTACCAACACCGATGCATGCCTGACACGCCAGTACGAGGCGCTCCTGGAAACGGAGGGAATCAAGCTGGAATTTACGCCCGGAGCGGTCCGGCGTCTGGCGGAGATTGCTTATGCGGTCAACGAAAAAACCGAGAACATCGGCGCGCGGCGTCTTTATACCGCAATGGAAAAACTTCTGGAGGAGGTTTCGTTCGATGCCGAAAAACACCTCGGCACCAACGTCGTGATCGATGGGGAATATGTGGATACCCGGCTCAACACCTTATCGCAGAGCGAGGATTTGGCTCGCTATGTGCTTTAGCGCCTGTTAACGGACCTTAATCCCGCTTGCAGATGAGCGGCACACCAGATCCCAGATCGCCCTGGAAAGCTGGTAATCAGCAACCTGCCGATTAAAATCCCGGCTTCTCCAAGAACCCCACATTCCATGGCAAACGGATACTCCGATCAAATCCACCTCGACCTTGACGGAGAGCTCACCGCCACCGCTGCCACGCTTCAGATTCCTTCGATCGATTTGCGAAACTGGGGACCCAGGCTGCGTTTCTCTGCGCTTATTGATGAAATTGAACGCTTCCAGTCGGAAGTTAGGCCGTATCTGAGGCCTTTTACACTCTTTGGTTCGGGGGATTTTCACCATTTGAGCGCCATCTGGATGCAGCGGATTCAGGAACCCGTTTCACTGCTCTCCTTCGACAACCATCCTGACTGGGATACCCGTCCTCCCCGCTGGTGTTGCGGCGGGTGGATCAATCGCGCGCTGGAATCCCGCTGGGTTGAATCGGCGCAGGTTTGGGGATGCGGTAATTTCGAGCTGAACTGGCCCAATAATCTCTTTGCTCCAAGGAATTCGCTCCAGTCCGGACGGCTCCGGATTTTCTCATGGCGGGAACGTTATCCGAAACTCTCCATCTGCCGGGAAGAAGCCATTTCCCGCGATACCTGGCGCGATGCTTTTCTACAGCAACTTTCCCGCTGGCAAGGGCGCTCCGTATATGTCACCATCGATCTGGACTGTCTCAACGCCGAGGAATTCCGCAGCAATTGGGAACACGGCCTGTTCACCGTGGACGATCTTGCCTGGGCCATTAGGCAAGTCCGCCAGAACACCAAAGTGATCGGCGGCGACATGTGCGGTGCCTACTCGGCTCCAGTCTACTCCCGCTTGACGCAGCGCATTGCTTCCACGTTTGACCACCCCGAACTGCCCTCCGATTCCATTTCCGGAGCCGTTCAAAATAATCACAAGGCAATTCTGAAGCTGTGGCCGCTACTGGCTGGCGCCAACGATTAGCAATCCACCTGCTATCAGCAGAACCCCGCACCACAGACGGGGCGTCATCTTTTCCTTGAGTGCCACGCTGGCCCCGAATGCCATGAAAAGCGGACTCAGCGCGTCGAATGGGTAGAGATAGCTCAGTTCGACCTGGGACAGCAGCCAGAACCACAGGAGGAACCAGAGCGTCATCAGTCCGATGCCGTAAACGAATGGCGCTATCCTCGGCCACCTGCCGGTTTCAGCCCCTTCCGCGGTTTTATTCAACGCGTGCTTGAGAAAAATCTGTCCTCCCACCATGAAGGCTTGGGAAAGGGTAACGATAACCAGAAACCAGACAGTCACGCCCGTTCTTCGACCCGGCAATAAGGTTCCGCGATCACCCAGACTCCCAGGAGAACAATGCCGATTCCCGCAGCGCGCATCGGGCTGATTATTTCTCCCAGAAAGAAATAACTCGCCAGAGGAACAAAGATATGTTCGATATTGACCAGATTAAAGGCGATGTTGAGGGGAAGAACTTGAAGCACCCTCACCCAGAAGACGAAGCTCAAGATATAACAAAGGACGCCGGCCCAGATCCACACCGAGCCGAGCGCCTGAATTTCCAGCCAGCTTTGCATATGCAGCAAGTTCGGCATGTCATCCGCCCCCTTCTTCAGGCAAACTTCCGATGCCGCAACAGACAGGGCGCAGCAGAGTACGCCCCAATAGGGCAGTCCACCTTTCGTATTTAAGGGGGATGCGGGGGGTACAGCCGGACTCATCGCAAATCCCGAAAATTGGGAAACTTTGGCAAGACCGGATCATATCGCGTCGGTTCCAAAAGGGGGACCAGACGCTGAAAAAAGAAATTGATCACGGGAGAGGCATGCCGTATATAAAGATCAAGAGGCATGAGCTCCAGCCTCAGGTGCAACTTGGGGGAGTAGTTCAGGCCACTGGTGTGATATTGTTCGATGTGATTCTTCATGGCCCACGAAAAAATATCACGAAATGAAACGAAATAGAGATGCGCACTCAAGGCAATTTCATAATCCAGGCCTATGTAGCAATCGCGAAGGATTTTTCCATACTGCACGCAAATATTGAAGGCGACGATTTTCCCGCGGGAATCACGCCAGATAAAGAAGCGGCCATTTCCCTCGAATGCCCCCGCAAGTCCGGTAAAATACTCTTTTGTCAGGACCTCGAACTTAAACTGTGAGCGCGTCGCCACCTGCTGATACAAGGGATAAACTTCATCCACGACCGGGGCAAGATCCAGCAGAATCTCCATCGAATATTTGTCCAGGCGATCCGCATCCCGGAATTTCCGGCGGAGATTCTTGCGGGTCTTGTAGCTCAGGCCACGTTCCATGAAATCATCGAAATCCCGGTAAGCCAGGTTGATCTTGCAAGCCGGAAAGCTCGGAATTCGCACATAGCCCTCAGAAAGAAAGTGCTTCAGTGCCGTACGGTAACTCGAGGGAAAATCCTTCAATACGATCAAAGATGCGTTC
>DASVYI010000062.1:0-4841 GCA_036392275.1 Nitrosospira sp.
ATAAAGTCCCGGGCGGCGAATTTTCGCGGCGCATCGCGGCGGCGGGCGGGCGTGAAAATGCGTTCACCAGCCGCGACTACACGGCTTATTTCCAGCAGTTGCAGAAAGCCAGACTGCCGCTGGCGATGGAACTGGAATCGGACCGGATGCGCAACCTGGTGCTGACGAAAGAGGAATTCGCCAAGGAAATCAGGGTCGTGATGGAGGAGCGGCGCTTGCGCACCGATGACCAGCCCCGCGCGCTGGTGCACGAGAAAATGATGGCGACGTCCTATCAATCGCATCCCTACCGGCGCCCGGTAATCGGCTGGATGAACGATCTGGAGAATATGAGCGTCGAGGACGCGAAGGAGTGGTACGATCAGTGGTATGCTCCGAATAATGCTGTGCTGGTGGTGGTGGGCGACGTCAATCCGAAAGAGGTTTTCGCCCTGGCGCAGCGGTATTACGGACCGATCAAACCGCGGCAGCTGCTGCCTCTTGATAAACGCAAACCGCAAGCCGAGCCCGCGCAAACTGGCATCAAGCGGCTAGTGGTGGAAGCGCCGGCGCGGCTGCCTTATCTTGCCATGGGCTATCATGCGCCGGTGCTGCGCAATCCTGGCGCTGATTGGGAACCTTACGCGCTGGAGATGCTGGCCGGGGTACTGGACGGCAATGGATCCGCTCGTCTCAACAAGGAACTGGTGCGCGAGCAGCGCATCGCAAGTTCGGCGGGTGCGGGTTATGATTCCACAGGCCGGGGACCCGGCATGTTCTATTTGGACGGCACGCCCAGCGAAGGAAAGACGGCCGCCGAGCTGGAAGCCGCACTGCGCGGTCAAGTGGAAAAACTCGTGCGTGACGGCGTAACCGAAGAGGAGCTCGCGCGTGTCAAGGCGCAGGTGGTGGCTGGTCATGTTTTTCAGCTCGATTCGATGTTTTTTCAGGCGATGCAGATCGGTCAGCTCGAAAGCATCGGGATGTCACACCGCGACATCGATACCATGTTGAAAAAGCTGCAGGCCGTGACGGCAGAACAGGTGCGCGATGTCGCAAAGAAATATCTGATCGATGACGTCCTGACGGTTGCGGTACTCGATCCGCGGCCGCTGGAAAGGAAGACCTTCGCCGCACCCCCCACCGGGTTGCGGCACTGAGTGGCAAGCTGGCTACGGAATTAAATTCAGTTCGCCAATTTGACCCTCGGAAAAAGATGCCTTCCAGAATGTCCGGAGAATTTCCCATGCATGTGATGCGTTACCTGATTATTCTGTTTTTGGGTTTTTATTCCCGGCAGGTTCTTGCCACGCTTCCGATCCAGCACTGGCAGGCCGCTTCCGGCGCGCAGGTGTATTTCGTTCAAAGCCGCGATTTGCCGATACTCGATATCAGCGTCGATTTCAACGCGGGCAGCAGCACCGATACACCCGACAAATCGGGGCGCGCGGGTCTGGCCCTGCGGCTGCTGGATCTCGGCGCGGGAGGTCTGTCCGAGGATCAGATTTCCAAAGCGCTTGCCGATGTCGGCGCTCAGCTCGGCGCGCATTTCGACCAGGATCGCTCCGGCATCACGCTGCGCACATTGAGCAGCGCGCGCGAGCGCACGCAGGCGCTGGATATAATGGCGCGCGTCATACAGCACCCCGAGTTCCCGGAAAACGTAGTGGAACGGGAGCAGGCGCGGGTCACTGCCAGTTTGAAAGAAGCCGATACCAAACCGGAGGTGATTGCCGATCGCACCTTGATGAAGATGCTGTATGGGAGCCATCCTTACGGTTTGCGCGGCTCGGGCGAGATCGATACCGTCAAGGCGTTGCGGCGCGATGATCTGGTGAATTTTCACAGGACCAACTATACGGCCGCGGATGCCGTGATAGCCATCATGGGCGATGTCAGCCGCGCCGAAGCGGCGGATATCGCGGAAGCACTGACGCGGGATCTGCCGCAAGGCAGGCCGGCGGATGTCCTGCCGCCGGTGGGCCTGCCCATTCCCGGAATCAAGCGAATTCCCCACCCGGCCACGCAAAGCCATATATTGCTCGCTTATCCGGGTCTCCAGCGCGACGACCCCGATTATTTCCCGCTGCTCGTCGGCAACCATGTGCTGGGCAGCGGTGGATTCACCTCGCGCCTCATGGAGGAAATTCGCCAGAAACGGGGGCTGGCCTATAGTGTGCACAGCAGTTTTGCTCCGCTCAAGGAAAAGGGTCAGTTTGAGATCGGATTGCAAACCAGGAAAGAACAGTCGGAAGAGGCGCTGGCGCTGACGCAAAAGATCCTGGCCGATTTCGTGGCGCATGGCCCTACCGAAAAGGAACTCACCGCCGCCAGGCAAAATATCATTGGCAGTTTTCCGCTGCGCATAGACAGCAACAGGAAAATAGTAGGTTATCTTGCCCTGATCGGTTTTTATAAACTGCCTCTTACTTATCTGGATGACTACATCAAGGCGGTGGAACGGGTCACCGTGGCCCAGGTCAAGGATGCTTTCCAGCGACGCATCGATCCGAAGGGGATGGTGATCGTCATCGTAGGGGCCGAGGAAAAAAAATAAGGTAAAAGATCGCGGGTATCCCGCTTCGCCTCCGTTCACGGTTACCTTCTCTTTGAAAAATAAAGTCCGTATCATCGGCGGCGAATGGCGGAGCCGCGTCATTACGCTTCCGGATAGCGCGGATGTGCGGCCGACGCCGGATAGGGTACGGGAAACCGTATTCAACTGGCTGGGGCAGGATCTGAGCGGCAGGAACTGTCTGGATCTGTTTGCGGGCAGTGGCGCGATGGGTTTCGAAGCGGCATCCCGCGGCGCGGCGCAGGTTGTGATGGTCGAATCCGATCACCGCGTGTTGAAATCGTTGAGAGACAACATCCATGCACTGGGCGCGACGCAAATCCGGCTGGTGCCCATGGACGCGTTGAAATTCGTGGATTCCGGCGGTCAACTGTTTGACGTGATTTTTGTCGATCCGCCCTATCGGCTGGCGTTGTTGCCCAAATTGTTGCCCAGACTCTCCTTGCATCTTGCGGAAGGCGGACTGGTGTACGTGGAAGACGATAATTTTCTGGAGCCTGGCGCGGGCTGGCTGGTTTGGCGCAAGGGCCGGGCGGGTAACGTGTATTACCAGTTGTTGAAAAAAGAATGAAAAAAATGGATAAGGCGATCTATCCCGGCACATTCGACCCCATTACCCGGGGTCATGAAGACCTTGTCCGGCGCGCCTCCCGGCTGTTCGGCCAGGTCGTGGTGGGGGTGGCGGTCAGCAGCGGCAAAAAACCATTCTTCACACAGAGCGAGCGGGTGGACATGGCGCGGCAGGTGCTGGCGGATTGCTCCAATGTCGAAGTGACGGCATTTTCCGGCCTGTTGATGGAATTCGCGCAGCAGCGGAACGCGAGCGTGATCTTGCGCGGTTTACGCGCGGTGTCCGATTTCGAGTATGAATTCCAGATGGCGGGGATGAACCGCAGCCTCTACCCCGGCGTCGAGACCGTGTTCATGACACCGTCCGAACAGTACATGTTCATTTCCGCTTCCATTGTGCGGGAGATCGCCCTGCTGGGCGGAAACGTGGAAAAGTTTGTGCATCCCCTGGTTGCGGCACGGCTCCGGGCGAAATCGCCATAACTGTTGGGTTTGCTGAGGTTGATATGGCTTTAATGATTACGGATGAGTGCATCAATTGTGACGTGTGCGAGTCGGAATGCCCCAACGCGGCTATTTCACAGGGCGAGGAAATTTTCGTGATAAACCCCGCTCTGTGCACGGAGTGCGTGGGACATCACGAAGTTTCGCAATGTGTGGAAGTGTGCCCGGTGGATTGCATCGTCCTCAATCCGGAGATTGTCGAAACCAGAGAGCAGTTGTACGAAAAGTATCTCGCGCTAACCGGATAGCTTGCGGACAGCTCGCCGGGTAGCTTACAGGGTTACTTAGCGGCCAGCCTCGGCATTCTTGGCAGCCAGTGCCGCCTGGGCTGCCAGTTCCTCCGGTATGGGATAGCGCCTGGGCCCGAAAATCGCCGTGCCGACGCGCACCAGGGTTGCGCCCTCTTCTATGGCAACATCGAGGTCCTCCGACATGCCCATCGAAACCGTGTCAAGATCATAGCCCGCCTGTTTCAACCGATCGTAGGCTTCCCGCAGCATGCGGAACTGGCTGCGTTGCAGGGCGGTCGCCTTGGTAAGCTCGGGGATGGCCATCACACCCCGCAACTTCAGGCGCGGCAGCTCGACAATGTGGGCCGCCAGATCGGCGACCTCCTCCGGCGCCACCCCGCTCTTGCTGTCCTCCCCGCTCACGTTGACTTGCAGGCATACCTGAAGGGGAGGCAATGAATCGGGCCTGTCCTTGGACAGACGGTCGGCAATTTTTTTGCGGTCAATGCTGTGCACCCAGGCAAAATTTTCCGCGATGCGCCGGGTCTTGTTGCTCTGTATGGGGCCAATGAAATGCCATTCGATCGGTAGATCGGTGAGCTTCGGGAATTTGAGCAGGGCCTCCTGAAGATAATTTTCACCAAAAATAGTTTGTCCGGCTGCAAAGGCTTCGCGCAGCGATTCGGGAGGGTTGGTTTTGCTGGCTGCGAGAAGCGTGATGGCTTCCGGTTGCCGGCCTGTTCTTTTTGCAATCGCCTCGATGCGGGCTTTTACCTTTTCCAGGCCCGAGGCGATGCTTGTTGTATTGGGTTCCATTCTTTGCTTTTTTACCTCTTGATGCGATCCGATAAAATAAATAGAGTATAACCATAGTAGGGCGGCTCACCTTTATGGTCAAGAATAAGTAAAAGGTGCTCCCTGCCAATGTATGTCGAATGTCAATTATCGATGTACCTTGGTATCCTGGGCCGTATCAGTAAATT
>DASVYI010000063.1:0-2034 GCA_036392275.1 Nitrosospira sp.
CAGTGAAGGTTACGACGACACTTTCAAGCAGACTTTCCGCCGCTTTTATGCTTCGATCCGATCCTCCGGCGAGGCCGATTATCCGCAGTTCACGGATGGGTTGCGGCAGATGAAAGTTCTCGACGCTGTGCTCGAGAGCAATCGAAAACGATCCTGGGTGGATATCCGGACGTAGCGTCGCCGTCTCAGCGGCAGGCGTTTCGGTGTGCAAGTCTAATGCCGGCCTGAGGCCGGCGCTGCGGTTAGTTTCCAATCAGTTTCGCGACTTCCTCCAGTGTTTGCACCGTATCATCTGGCAATCTGCCTGATGTGTCGGGAGAGAGATTCAATAGCAGATTCGACCTTCTCTGCTTGCAATCGCGATATACACTCGCGATTGTCTCCGCATCCTGTATCTTGAATCCCGGGTGCCAGAACCAGCTATGCATTGGCGGCATCGGCTGGTAGGGCGGCCCTGCCGGAATCCACGCTTCCATCGGCATGTAGTAAGTCTTGCCCTGAAAGTTGACATGCGGATTGTGGCCTTCCGGCGGGGGAAGAGTATCTTCCCCGTTGATGACATCCGTAGGCCAGCTTTTTGGCTCGCAGATCCGCGCCAGGTTGCGCTTGCTCTGATAGTAGCCCTGGTTCATCACGATGATGCAATCAGGGCTCAGCGATTTGATCAGCCGGTATAGCTCCCAGCGCTGCTCCTCCGAAAGTTTCCAGGTAATGTCGAGGAGTTGATAGAAGGGAGTTCTGTACCGCGTGTGCAACTCCGTCAGATGGTGCTTAATCAGGTTGTAATAGTTGTCAGGGACAAGGGAGTCCCAATCGAACTTGCCTTCGTTATGCGGGTCCAGGATGCAATAGTAAAAGCCAGGCGCAAGCGCATACTCTTTGCATGCGGCCATGAATTCTGCCATGACATCCGTCTTGATCGGGCTTGCCGCAACGTCGTAATCGTACACCTCGGAATCCCATAAGCAGAATCCGGACATGTGCTTGGCCGTGATAATCGCGTAGCGCGCGCCCAGATCTTTGGCCACGCGTAGCCATTGCCGCACATCCAGTTTGGCCGGATTGTAGTTGCTGGCGGGAACTTCGCCGGTTTCGTAGTCATCGCCGGTGAAAGTGTTCATGCTGAAGTGATAAGAGACGCCGAATTGCAGTTCCTCGTATCGGGCCAGCGCAGGCGTAGGGCTGATCGCGGGTCGGGTTGGCACCGCAGCTGACAGCGGCAAAAGCAGAGGTCGGGCGAGCGTTGCCGCTCCCACAGTCGCAGTTCGGGTCAAGAACTCACGTCGTGTCAGCATAAAGTCTTTAAGATACTTGCAAATTGGCCTGATGTATAAGAATGTTCCCGCAGGTTGATTCACATTTTTGAAACGAGGAACGCCATCAGACCGATGTATCCCTTCTCAATGTGGCATAATCTTCCGCTTCCTAGGAATATGAAGCGAGGAGCCTCGTCATCAACTTACTGGGCATCGATGTTGGGACTGGCGGGACAAGGGCGGTCATCATAAATGAGCAGGGACGAGTACTAGGCTCGGCCTCGGAAGAGCATGCCCCTTTTGCCTCTCCTCATATTGGATGGGCCGAGCAGGATCCCGCCGACTGGTGGCGCGCTGCCGCTATTGCGATTCCTCAAGCGCTGGCCAATGCCGACCTGCGCGGAGACGACATTGCTTGCGTTGGTTTTTCCGGCCAGATGCACGGAGCGGTCATGCTGGATGACAAGAACCGCGTGGTCCGGCCCGCTCTGATCTGGTGCGACGTTCGAAGCGAAAAGCAATGCCGCTACCTTACCGAGAAACTTGGCGCCGAATTCCTCATTCAACTTACCTGCAATCCTGCTCTCGCGAATTTCACGGTCACGAAGTTTCTCTGGGTCCGCGAACACGAACCGGAGAATTGGAAATGCGTGCGCTCGGTCATGTTACCCAAGGATTACGTGCGCCTGCGCCTCACTGGTGAATGCGCCATCGACGTTGCGGATGCATCCGGAACCCTTCTCCTGGATGTGGCTCATCGCCGCTGGTCACGCCAGAT
>DASVYI010000064.1:0-5545 GCA_036392275.1 Nitrosospira sp.
CAAAAAATAGATCTACCCCTATATTTCCTATGCTGTGTATATATTTCGCAGCCCGGGATGTGGCGGAGCTTTCGAGCAACCACGGGTTTATCAACGAAACGTAATGAACAAGAAAAACGAGAAATACCGCAAGACCACGTATTCCCTCCATAGATCTTATTGTCGTCTGGTTTGTATGCGATATCTCAAACGTGTTTTTTATCCAATCCATACAAAAGCTGGAGAACCAATTTTTACGTAATATTGTTGATCGAGTAACCGCAGGCATATTGCTGTGGCGGCCGAAAACCCGCTGAGTTGCATATGGTTCAGTTCGTTTCGAAGTTGTGCCAACGGCAGCTTGCTGCCATAATGGTTTAAGCCGAGTAGCGAAACGAGTAATGGAAAAACTCAGCATTATCCACCCCGCGCGGTGAATTTTTTCTACACCTTTCAATTCCATTTCGCCGTACAGATGTTACGTTTCAGATGCGGAAATTGCTATTAGAAAAATATTCCTTTTTTCGTTTTAAATCCGGCGATAGATCCATCGAATGGATTAAGGATAGCGCGTCTTGAGCCGTTGATAAGCGACAAATATGTTCGTCGGGCCATTATCAGAAAGCAATAATCCAACCCAGGTAAAATATCTGTACGCTTGATCACATGGCCAGAAGCCCTGACACAGTGTGGCATAACGCTACGATTACCCGGTTCCACCGCGAGCAGTTGAACGTGCACCGTTCCGTGGTTTTATGGTTTACCGGTCTGTCCGGTTCGGGCAAATCCACGCTGGCTCATGCGGTAGAGGACAGACTGTTTCAGCTGAACTGCCGTACTTTTGTGCTGGACGGCGATAACGTCCGTCACGGGTTGTGCGCCGATCTCGGCTTTTCAGCAGGCGATCGATCCGAAAATATCCGGCGTATAAGCGAGGCCGCCAAGCTCCTGGTCGAGGCGGGTGTCATTGCGATGACGGCGTTCATTTCTCCATTCCAGTCCGATCGCCAGCGGGCGCGCAGTATTTTTCCGCACGGCGATTTTATCGAAATTTTCTGCGATGCCAGTCTGGATGTATGCGAGCAACGCGATGTCAAGGGCCTTTACAGACGGGCGCGCACAGGGGAAGTCAAGGAATTCACAGGAATCTCGTCACCTTACGAAGCGCCCGTGAATCCGGACCTGGTGGTTCGAACGGGCGAATTGCCGCTCGGGGATTGTGTCGCGCAAGTGATAGCGTATCTGGCGCAGCGCAATATTCTTAGCGGCGGCACTTCAAACGGCGCCATCAGGCAAACATCCACAGGCAATCCCGGCCCCGTATGAGAGACATTCTCGTTACCCTGATCGTTTTTGGTTTATTGCCTTCCGTATTTAAAAAACCCTATATGGGTGCGCTGCTGTGGGTGTGGATAAGTGTCATGAATCCGCATACTCAGGGATGGGGATTTGCCACAACGTTTCCATTCGCTGCGATTATTGCCGCAGCGACGATAATCAGTCTGCTTCTTACCAGGGAGCCCAAAAGCCTGCCGCTTACTCCGGTCATCTGGACATTCATATTTTTCGTGCTCTGGATGAACGTAACCACTATCTTCGCCATTTATCCGGACGATATCTTTGATCAGTGGAACAAGGTCATGAAGATCATGCTGATGACTCTCGTGACACTCATGCTCATCAAGACGCAAAAGCACATACAACTGCTCATCTGGGTAATCGCTCTCTCACTTGGTTATTACGGTGTCAAGGGTGGCATTTTCACTATAGTCAGCGGTGGTGTAGACATGGTATTGGGGCCCGAGGGCACCTTCATCGGGGGAAATAACGAAATCGCGCTGGCACTTATCATGGTTATTCCCCTCATGCACTACCTGCAAACGATTACGCCGAATATATGGGTACGCCACGGCTTGACGGTCGCCATGCTCCTGTCGGCGCTCGCGGCGCTTGGCTCCTATTCACGAGGCGCTCTGCTGGCGATCGCGGCGATGGGTTTATTTTTATGGCTCAAGAGTCAGCATAAGGTCCGTATCGGGTTGCTCTTGCTGCTTGCCATTCCGCCCGCGGTCGCATTCATGCCTGACAAATGGACGGAGCGGATGGATACCATCAATACGTACGAAGAGGATCTTTCGGTCCAGGGCCGCTTCAATGCCTGGTGGATGGCCTACAACCTGGCCAAGGATCGGCCGATTGGCGGAGGATTCGAGGTCATTACCCCCGAACTTTTCTATCGCTACGCTCCGAATCCGGAAGATATCCATGCCGCACACAGCATTTATTTTCAGGTTCTGGGTGAGCATGGCTTTCCCGGTTTGGGTTTATACCTGATACTTGGTTTCCTCACCTGGCGAACAGGCTCATGGATTATCCGGAACACTTCGAAGCGGCAGGAATACCGATGGGCCCTGGATCTGGCCACCATGATCCAGGTCAGCCTGGTGGGATTCGCAGTCGGAGGCACTTTCCTGAGTCTGCTTTACTTCGATGTGCCTTATTATCTTATGGGGGCCATGGTGGCGACGCGCGTTCTGGTTGAAAGGGAATTAAAGGCGAAGACTTTATCAGCGGTCAACAAGCAAGGCATGGATTCATCGCCACCGCTTGGGTCATTGAATCCATCCCAATCTCAACCCATCACACGTGATTCGGGTTGATGTGTGCGGGTATATGAATGGTGTATCTGTAGTTTTATGGCGCTGATTCCAGAATGACATATGTCGGCGCATGAATCGCGCCATAGGGAGGAGGGCCCATCCAGACTTGTCCGTTCAGCCCTATTTCCCTACCGCGCGCTACTGAACCTGTTTTCACCCGGGGGCCAGGACGGCCGTTTGTCCATACTGATCTATCACCGGGTTATTCCTTGCCCGGATCCTTTATTTCCGGATGAGAGCGACTCGGAGAATTTCGACCGGCATATGGAGCAGCTCGTAAGCTGCTTCAACGTCATTCCCCTCTCCGAGGCCATACAAGGCCTCGATCGCGGAAAGTTGCCGCCCCGTGCCGCCTGCGTGACCTTCGATGATGGTTACGCCGACAATGCTGAGATAGCCCTGCCGATCCTGCAGAAATACGGTGTACATGCGACTTTTTTCGTGGCCTCCCGTTTCCTGGATGGCGGCCGGATGTGGAACGACACCGTGATCGAACTGGTCCGCCGTGCACCGGGGACTGTACTCGATCTTAGCAGTGTAGACCTGGGGCAATTTGAGATCGGGACTATCCCGCAACGCAGACAGGCCATTCATCACCTGCTGGACAAGCTCAAGTATATGCCTCTGGAATCCAGGCAGTCGAGGGTGAACGCAATGTGTGCGCTCATTCCCGTTATCCCCGCCAGCAATCTCATGATGACTTCGGAACAAATCAGAGTCCTGCACCGGGCCGGAATGGAAATAGGCGGACATACCGCCAGTCATCCCATTCTGGCGCGCATGGAAAAAAACACGGCCCGCGCCGAGATTGCCAATGGCAAGGAAATGCTTGAAGGTATAATCTGCGCGCCGGTACGTCTTTTTGCGTACCCGAACGGCAAACCCGGACAAGACTACCTGCCGGATCACGTCGGTATGCTCAAGGACCTGGGTTTTGTTGCGGCGGTCTCCACCGCGCCTGGTGCAGCCAAGAGGGGTAGCGATATCTATCAGCTTCCGCGGTTCACACCGTGGGGCCGGGGCGTGACGCGTTTTACCCTTCAGATGGCCAGCAACATGTTTACAACCGTAAAAACGGTTTAGCGGCGCGAGGAGCATTCGTCTGTCGATCTTTTATAGAATATCAGAAGTACCGTGACAGCGCTTTCGAGTGGCCTCAGGCGTCCGGTAAAAATAACCCTTGACAGGATTCATTCATCATTCAAGTTATGGAACGATTCATTACAGCATTCGAAGTTGACAAGGAGGGGGATCCCATAGCAATCCTCGACTGCGGGCACCCGCAGCATGTTCGCCATAAACCCCCATTCATCAATCGTCCCTGGGTGACATCCGAGGAGGGGCGTAAAAGCATGATCGGAAAAACGCTCAACTGTGTTCGATGCGATAAATTGGAACTGCCGGATAATTTTATCGCGTACAAACGGACATCCGACTTTACCGAAGAATCGATCCCTGCCGGCTTGAGGAAAGATCACTCGACCAAAGCAGGTGTCTGGGGGAAAATCAGGGTAATGGAGGGGAAGCTCCGCTACCGCGTGCCCGCTTTGGGAGTGGACATGGAATTATCCGAAGGCAACATCGGAATCGTCGTTCCGGAAGTTCTGCATAACGTCGAGCCCCTCGGTGCCGTTCGCTTCCACGTCGAATTTTATAGAGCGCCCGATAATCAATAATAAAAGCGAATCCAGAAACTAGAAGCATCCAAGAGAAGCAGGAGCGCAGCGCATGGCGAGCAGCCGGGGGAAAAACCTTGGGCATGCTCCGGCAGGCGGGACGAGACCTTCTGGCTGAGAAACATCGTTTCTCAAATACCGCCTCAAGAAAGCGGGAGGGAGCGACGATCGCATCCGTGCGGCGCAGGCTTGGCATCGGAGAATCCTTTTACTCCCTTGACTATGAATCCTCCGTGAGAATCTCACTACGAGGTTCTGCGCAATGCGCGCAAGAGATCGGAAAATCCGCTTATGGCGGCCTCGAATTCCAATTGATGGATGTTCTCGCCGTCCAGAAAGCGCCGCAGTGCATGCCGAGGTGTTTCGGAGGAATTCAATCCTGGAACACAGGTGGTCGAACTCTTCACATTCATGTTGTCTAGCCATGCCCATTGCCGCTCATCCCAGAGACCGCTTGGATAGCAAAAGTGCTGTGTTTCTGATGGCAGCCATTGCGTGAGGGCCGCCCTGTTATCGGCAATTTCACGTTCGGCCAGAGATTGATCATCGCTGGGAAAAATATGGCGATGAGTATGCAATTCCACGCGAACCCCTGCGGGGGAAAGCGAACGCAGTTCATCGGGAGTCATCAGGTGGAACATTCTCGATCGCACAATCTCTTCATACGGTGTTTCGAGTAATTCCCCCAGCTCCGCGCAAATTGTACAGCGTTGCTTCTCCTCGCACTCGCGCTCGCCATGGTTTATGCAATCCCACATGGTCTGTTCCGCCTGCACCGGATCCCGAAGATCGACTACCTTGTTCTCAGCCCAGGAAACATTCCTCAGAACAAGCTCCTGCTTTCGCGTTTTCCAGAACATATACTGGATCACGAGCCGGAATACCGGGTTGGGATTTTGGACGTAATAGGTGGTGACGTAAACTGTCGCGGGATATCCATGGCGTTGCAGGCGCGGAACGGCAAGACGGTGAACCGAATGAAAACCGTCATCCACCGTTATCACGATTGCACCTCCCGGAAGAGATCGTTCATAAAGCCGTTCAATCGCCTCCTGTAACGGAAGCACACGGAGCCGATAGCGGTCGATGGCGGTCAGCCGCTTCTCGAACTGCTCTGGTCTGATAAATAACTTGGGCCGGAATTCAGCTTCGTCGGCAAGTGTAAAGCCATGGTAGCAAAGGATTTTCAAATGGTTGCGCGTCAGCCACCGGGCAACGTGAAACAGACCT
>DASVYI010000065.1:0-2455 GCA_036392275.1 Nitrosospira sp.
GCTGTCAGCGCATCGAGTACTGATTGCGCGATGATCTCCGGTCCGGGCGCCTCGGGTTCGCGGGCCAGAAGCTTATGGACGCCAGCCAGAAGTTTCTGATACGCAGATGGGTGCGCAACCGTTTCGAGCAGCCTGAGCTGATTGGGAACGAATTCCGTTTTGATCAGGCCGGGCGCGATGAGCACGACATCGATTCCGAACTCCATCACCTCTCCGCGCAGGGCATCCGTCAGCGCTTCGACGGCATACTTCGAAGCCGCATACCAGCCGAAACCCGGAATCGATATCCTGCTTACTGCGGACACAATATTGACGATACACCCCGATTTCTGCCCACGCATAGTCGGAAGAACCGCCTGCATGAAGCGCGCGTAACCGAAGACGTTAACCTCAAACTGATGGTGAGCGGCTTCCATTGAAACACATTCTATGGCGCCCAGTTGAGCGAATGCGGCGCTATTCACCAGCACATCGATTCTCCCCTTTGTTGCCATGATGTGGTGCACGGTAGCCTGAATGGCGTGCTCATCGGTAACATCCAGCTCAACCGGCTCGATCTGTTCCGACCGTATCTGCTCCAGCCTGACCATGCGCCGGGCAGCCGCAAATACGTAGTAGCCGTTTTTTGCAAGAAGCTTGGCCGTAGCCCTTCCAATACCGCTGGACGCGCCTGTCACCAATGCAATCTTCCGGGTCATGTTCGTCCTCCGCCATTGTTATGGTTGTTGCATATGCTTCCGCATCCGGTTCATCCCTGCGTGGGCGCCTCCGGTTCAGGGGCTGCCTGCCATATTCATGTTTGCCATGTTTGCCGCGTTTGACCGCCATCGGCAATTTTCTCGCCGCTTTTCCGTTTTCCATCCGGTTCTCTGATACTGCTGTCCATTGTCTATAATTTTAAACAACGGCTACTACGGTGATCGCGTATTCACCCGCCGGCCAACGGGCAAGATGGAGGAAACCATGAAAACGATTCTGATTACTGGGAGCAACCGGGGAATTGGACTGGAATTCGCGAGGCAATATGCCGAGGACGGCTGGCGGGTCCTGGCTTGTGCGCGTAGCCCGGAGAAGGCCGATGCGCTCACTACCCTGGCAACAAAATATCCCGACAGGATCGGCGTGCATGCGCTGGATGTCGCCGATCATGACCGGATCGACGAGTTGGCGCGGTTGCTGGCCGGCGAACCCATCGATCTGCTGATCAACAATGCCGGCGTTTACACGGATGACCATGCCAGCACCCTCGATGATATGAATTATGAAGCATGGGTCCATGCATTTCTCGTCAATACCATGGCTCCGCTGAAGATGGCACAGGCATTCGCCTCGCATATCACGCGAGGCAAACAGAAAACGATCGTGACAATCAGCAGCAAAATGGGCAGCATTGCCGATAACACCGGCGGCGGCAGCTATATGTACCGATCCAGCAAGGCCGCGGTGAATATGGTCATGAAGACGCTTGCCATCGACCTCAAACCATCAGGCATCATCACGGTGATTTTTCATCCCGGATGGGTCAAGACCGATATGGGTGGGCCGGATGCGCTGATCTCCACGACACAAAGCGTATCCGGCATGCGCCGGGTCATCGGCGGTCTTATCATGGCCGACTCGGGTAAATTCTTCGCTTACGATGGTCAGCCTGTACCATGGTAGCACGCGGCTCACATTCGTTCGTGGCCCGTGTTCATACGCGCCACGGCAAGAAAAGCCACGACAAGGAAATTTTGTAAACGCTATTCGACGATCACCGCGGTCCCGCTTGCGGAAACCATCAACATGCCGTTTTCCTTACCCATGATCTCGTAATCGATATCGATTCCAATTACCGCATTCGCGCCGAGATCGCGAGCACGCTGCTGCAGCTCTTCAAGCGCAATCTCACGCGCGCGCTGCAGCTCCTTCTCGTAGGTACCCGAGCGTCCTCCCACCAGATCCCGGATCCCGGCAAACAAATCCTTGAACAGGTTGGCGCCGAGAATTGCTTCACCGGCAATGACACCGCAATATCGGGTGACGCGTTTGCCCTCGATGTTTGGCGTGGTTGTGAGTTGCATTGTTTTCTCCCTAGAAAATTGGAAATATATGCTGACCGGCTATCCCTTCATTGGAATTTATCGGATGGTCCTTGGCGATGTCTCCGAAAATGGGAATCATCCTAAATCCGGAGTTGGACGGGGTAGAGTGTGTGATTTTTGGGGTGCAGGGCAAGGCGCGACGACGCGGAATGGCGCGACCGCGCAGGGCGGAGCGGTGCCCTTCCGCAGGAAGGTGCGACCCCGCAGCGGGATGCTGGCACCCCAGCGTACCATAAGCGCGGCCGGGCATCCCCGCCGCTGCCCGATCCCCACTTCGCGGGGCCCCTCGGGCGACGCTCTGGGGGCGCCCCATTCCAAGGAATTGCAACGCAGCCATGTGCCGCAAAAATCGCGTAATCTGCCCTGTAGCG
>DASVYI010000066.1:0-4775 GCA_036392275.1 Nitrosospira sp.
GAACAGGGGGTGGATGGCGTGATCACGGACTATCCTCTTCTGGCGCTGAATGCCTAGGAGCCTGTCGGACTTGAAGAATCGAAGCGAAAAAGTGACTCGGCGAGGACGGATTTTGACGATTTTGAAGGCCAATAGTTGTTCTATTGGCCGAAAAATCGGCGAAATATGGACCGGCCAGACGCTTTTGCAGCCGATTTCCTTTAAGTCGGACAGGCTCCTAGGGATCACTATGCCCTGTTGATCAATGCCGGATGAAGCAGCTCTATCTCATAAAGATGCCGCCCTTGCTGTGGCGGTGAATAGGCCCGGTAACTGGATGTGACCTCGGGGTCCAGGTACCCCACGACTTGTTCGAGATCCGACAACCTCAGGCCCTGCCGGACAAGATATGCGATGTAGCTATGCCGGATCGCTTCGGCGGTAATGCTTTCGGCATCGGGCAGGCCCGAGTCCACCGCCGCGCAGACCAGAGCCGCGGAAAAATCAACATGTGAACCCGGATCGCCGGGATCCCATAAAGGCCGGCCTTCGGACTGCTTGAATAATGACCGGAGAAAATCACTGATGGGAATGGCTCTCGGCATTTCTCCGGCAACGATGATCATCCCTGCATCCAGATCGATCTGACTCGGTGCCAAAGATGCGATCTCATCGATATCGAGGCCGCTGAGCAACAACCCGATCAGTTGCTTCGCTTTGAGATTGGCGGCGCTGAGCAAGATCCTGAGCTGATGACTGGACAGTTCACGATGTAAAGGCCCCGGCAGGAAATTGCTGGCTTTCTGTTCGGGTAATTTCTGCTCTGATGAAGCGAGCGCGCTTCGCGGATAATCAGCCAGACCTGCGGCGGCCGGTGAAGCCGCCGCGGGATATCCCTGTATCCCGAAAACCGCGATGGATGGCTGTTGCTCCTTTTTTTGGGTCAGGAATTCGGAAATCCATACACAGAACAGACCCAGCAGTAGAGAACCCGCGATCACGATCAGCGCATCCCGGCCATAGTCCGGCCTCACCGGTTCGCGCGTTTCGTAGGCCCGGCTGATAACGGTAACCTGGGGATATTTTTCCCTATAAGCGGTTTTGACCTGGACCAGCCGCCCCTGCGTTTCCCGGTAGAGTTCCTCCAAACCTTCCAGATCAGCCTTCAGCGCGTCATGCTGAGTAAATTTCGATGTGAATGCCGAAGCCTGTTTCTTGTGCTCATCCAATTGAGCGCGAATTTCGCGAACGGTTTGCTGTGCCGCGGCGTAATTCATCTCGGCATCGGTCAACACGACATTCTTGCCCTGCTGACGCTTATAGCTGACCGCGGCCTCCAGTTCCCTGATCTGGTCCGGGATGGATTTCAGATCTGGCTGCAAATTCAGATACTCGCGCGTAAATTTCTTGTCCAGGTCAGCCAGTTTCTCGCGCAGATCATGTAACCGCTTTTCAAGATCGAGCAAGCTTCCCTTCTCATCTTCCGGAACCACCGCCTGCCCTCGGGATATGGCAGTTTTGATAGCATTCATGGCGGATCTTGTCTTGACTTCCTCCTCACTGGCCTTATTGAGCGAATCGGTCAAACCCTTGAGACGTGCCAGCGCTTCGTTCTCGTTTCGCTCGGTCGAGGAGATATCATGGCTTTTCCGAAAAGACTCCAGTTCCAACCGGGCCGAGTCGATTTTTACGGTCAGCCCTTTCAGTTCATCTTCCAGAATACGGGCCGTGTCGTTTGTCTGCTTCCTGACTTCCTCGGCGCGCGCGTCGAGGTATACATCTATCCAGGTATTGATGAGTATCGGCAAAAATTTTGGATCCGGACCCTCGGCCTTTATTTCGACGAGATTGGTCTCAGCCACGGGCTCGACATCCAGCAGATTCTGAACATCGGAAGGTGTCAACTGGAGCAGGGATTTGTTCGCGCCCGGCGCTCTGAGCCGTGACAGCGTCTCGGCAATGAGCTCATGCCCGAGCAGAATTTGCCGTTGAATGGCCACATGCTGAATATCCGGGTCACTGCTTTCACGATCCACGGGCGTCATTGCCGAAGTCAACAACGTCGCGCTGCTACGGTAGACGGCCGGACGGCTGTAATTGTAGAGCAGACCTATTGTAACGCAGACCAAAAATACAGTACCAAAAATAGTCAGTCTACGCGACCGGTACCATGGCTGCTCGCTCGTGCCGGCAGAGGAATACAAATGGGCACCAATGCGCTGATTGATCCTACTTTTCAAATGCTGGCTCACCGTCGAACACCCCGATACCCAAAGCGATCGCAATCCTGATTGACGGGCAGGCATCAGCCGCCCGTTTTCCGCCCGAGGGCGGTCCGAAGGCGCTAAATATTAGCCCATCGTCTTCTGATTGAAGCGTAAATGCCATGCCACAAATGGCGCTTCCGTTCGGTTCCGTACAAACAAAGGATACTCCACCCGGCCACAATTCGCATATAACTCAAAAATAAGTTACTTTTCATATTCCTGTAAAGGATTTGTTTTAAGGTGAGGGCTGCGGTAAATATTCAACGGATTTGAGTGGCATATCACCGCTCTTCGGAAATTAGGGCTCTGAATAAGGCTCAAACGGGCAGACTGCTTATTCGGGGGATTTTCACTTTCTGCCGCGCATGAAAGCCGGATGATATCGCATCATGGTTTATTCGGCGTTTTGGCTCATCAGCCCTCTTTACAGGAATCGAGAGATGAAAAGACACAATGATCAGTACCTGTTCGACTTTGCTTTCGCACTGCTCGATCACAGGTCGGAAGCGTTTCGGCAAAAAATGGTCAAACACTTTCAGTCAACCGGCCGCAGGCTCTGGACCGATGTAGAGAAAATTCCGGGCAGAAAAAGAAACGAGCCAGTCAGCCACTGCGGCGGAATGGCTGAGTAGGTCCCTTTGACTGCTATTGACTGCTCTGTGTCTAGCCTGTGACCGGTTAGACAACTGGTTAGACTCGTCGTCCGGATTCCTCCGGAGATACATGGTGGCGGCGCGCCACTCCTCCTGCCGGGTGCGCGTGAGTCGCAGTAGATCATGACCGCGAGCAGGAAATAGAAAAGCGGATAATATCCGGAAAGGCAGATAATCGCTGATGAGTCTCCCCTCCTCATCTCCCCCGGCGCCTATGCCTGCGTTATTTGTAGGACATGGCAATCCGATGAATGCGCTCTCCCATAACACGTATACCGCTGCGTGGACCACGATCGGCGCGGCACTTCCCCGGCCCAGGGCTATCCTTTGCATCTCGGCACACTGGTACGTCCCGAAAACTGCGGTCACAGCCACCGCAAAACCAAGAACCATTCATGATTTCGGCGGTTTTCCCCGTGAACTCTACCAGGTTGAGTATCCGGCGCCGGGTTCACCCGAACTGGCCGCCGAGACCGCAGACCTGCTTTCACCATTCGCTGTCTGGGATACCGATTGGGGGCTCGATCATGGAACCTGGTCCGTTCTCACGCACATCTTCCCCAACGCGGATATCCCTGTCGTTCAGTTAAGCATCGATGAAACCCGGGAGGCAACCTGGCATCATGAAATCGCCCGGCGTCTTTCGCCCCTGCGCGACAAGGGGATACTCATTCTGGGCAGCGGAAACATCGTGCACAACCTGCATGCGTACTCATGGGGCAAGCACAACGCGGAACCGTATGACTGGGCCGTCAGATTCGAAAATCGGGTGAGGGAGGCGTTAAGCTCAGGCGATACCGCGCCGCTCATCGATTACGAAAAACTTGGGCGGGATGCATTATTGTCGGTACCAACCCCGGACCACTATCTCCCCTTTCTCTATATTCTTGCCCAGCGCCGGAACAATGAGAAAATCAGTTTTCCAGTGGAAGGATTCGACGGCGGCTCGATTTCCATGCTGGGAGTGCAAATCGGCTAATTGGGATGAAGGACTGCTCAAAAAAATCAGTATCGTCGCTCCCCATCGCCTAACTGGGCTGGCGGCATGCACACGGGTGCTCATGCGCTTAAAGACGGCGGCCATGGTGATAAGCCGCCATCTCATCATGGCGGCCGGCATGTCCACGTATCGCTCGTTCATACTCCGCGAATTTTACGTCAGCGCCGCGTCCCTTCATAACTTCCAATAATGCATCGGCGCCAAGCCGGGCGGATTCGATCGCCATCTCTATCCCCTTGCCGCTGAGAGGATCCGGCGCGCAGGCCGCATCCCCGACAGCGATCCAGCCATCCCCGGCCGCGCCGTCGAACGCACGGGCGCCAGCCGCCCGGCCGGAGATTCGCGCATCGACCGGGGCGTCGGGCAATAGAGGGCGGAGCAGATGTGTGCGGCGCAACTCCTGAAGAAAAAACGCCCTCAAGGTTACCCCTCTTTTTTTCACTTCCTCACGGTCAGTGCAAAAACTGGCGAAATGACCTCCATCCACCGCGGGTAATGCATACCACCAGCCGTTATCTGCGGCTTCCACATACAGGGTATGATCCGAACCCGGACGCATCCTGCCTGGAGCGGGCAACTGCATCATCAAGGCGATTTGCGGCGATGCGGCCACCGGTGGATGGCCAACGGAACCGGGCGTCAAACCAGGCGCCACCCGCCCGGTCGCAACAACCAGAAATCGTGCGTCAAGAAAACGGGTTCCGGTGTCTCCTTCCCGCAGCAGAAGCTGCCATCCTGCATTCCTGCGCTCAATATTCACCACCTTGGTTTCAGCGGCGATCCACGCGCCCGCCGCGCGCGCCAGATCGCGCAATGACCGGTCGAAAAGCGCGCGTTCCAGCGCCACGCCGCAACCCCAGGGATTGAACATGGCAC
>DASVYI010000067.1:0-2741 GCA_036392275.1 Nitrosospira sp.
GGTGATGACCTGGCGGTATATCTGAGATACAGCGGTGCAGCCGTTGAGCGAGTAACGGATTTCGCGGCAGCCCTTGAACGGATCGAAACGCTCCCGCCTGGTTTGTGGCTGCTGATCGTCGACGCGGGGCATGGCGTTCTCCCGCTCGAAGCACTGCGCGCTGCATTTCACTCCCGGCCCGATCTGGATCCGCATTTCGTGGTTCTCGAACATGGGCATCATCAGCCTGACATCGAGCCCCGTTTTGTTGTCATCAGGCGCGGGCGGCGGCGCCATGAGCGCACCGAAACGGTGGACACCATTACGCTGGATGGTGACTTCATGCATCGCGAGGCTTTTCTACGGGCGGTGGCTATCGCGGCGGGACGGCTCCAGGAGGAGGTGGCGGTAGAGCAGCCTGAGAAGGTTGCGGCAGTGGTTGCGCCTTCGCGCGAGAAGGCTCTGAAGGAAGGCAGATTGATCCTGGTCGCAGAAGACAATGAAATCAACCAGAAAGTGATTCGCCAGCAACTCGCATTGCTGGGCTACGCGGCGGATATTGCCCGCGATGGCCGCGAGGCACTGAAGCGCTGGGAGACCGGCAACTACGCACTGCTGCTCACCGATCTGCATATGCCGGAAATGGATGGCTACCAGTTGACCGCAGCCATCCGCCTTGCCGAACAGGGCGGGGTCCGGGCACCCATTATCGCCATCACCGCCAACGCGCTCAAGGGCGAGGCCGAGCATTGCCGCGCGGTTGGAATGGATGACTATGTGAGCAAGCCTGTGCAGCTTACATACTTGAACGCCGTGCTTCAGAAATGGCTCCCTTCCGCGAGTCACGAGGGACAGCCCGCGCCGGCTGTTCCTCTTCCCCCCGTTCCCCCTGTTGCCGCACCAGATACCATTCCCATGACCGCGCCCGCCGCTCCCGTCATTCGTTCAGCGGGGGAAAAGCCGGTGGAGGTGAGAGTTCTTGAAGAGCTCGTGGGAAATGATCCCGAGGTGATTAGTGAATTCCTGCGGGATTTTCGTGCCAGTTCAGGCAGAATAGCAGCGGAAATACGCAGCGCCTGTCAGGCGGGACAGGCGCAAACTGCGGGTGCGGCGGCCCATAAGCTCAAATCGTCGGCGCGCTCGGTCGGTGCATTGGCATTGGGTGAGCTGTGCGCGGAGATGGAACGGACGGGAAAAGCAGGGGACATGCAGGCACTTAATGCGCTGTTACCGCGATTCGAGGCGGAACTGGGCGTCGTGGATGCCTATATCGATTCGCGGCAGGCGTGATACCGTGGGCAATTGAAAAATATAAGAAAGGAGGGGGCGAGGCCATGCTGGAAAAATCCGGGGTCCGAATTCTGGTGCTCGATGATGAAGCCTTCATGCTCAAGCTGTTGAGCCGCATTCTGGCAAATCTGGGATTTACCGCGGTCACACTTTGCGACAGCGGCCGCGCCGCCCTTGAACGCATAGCGGAAACCGGACCGAATCTCATTTTGCTGGATCTCAACATGCCCGAAATGGATGGGATCGAATTCGTGAGGCATCTGGTCGAACGGCGCTATACCGGAAGCCTCGTTCTGATCAGCGGCGAGGATGAGCGTATGTTGCAAACCGCCGAAAAGCTGGTGCAGGCGCATAAGATTCCGACACTTGGGCATCTGCATAAGCCTGTGAAGCCGGATGCGTTGGCCGCATTGCTCGAGACGTGGACGCCACCGTCAACGAATGCTGTCCGACCCGTGAAAAAAATTTATGGCGCGGACGAGTTGCGGATTGCCATCGAGAAGGGGCAACTGATCAATTACTATCAACCCAAGGTGGCGGTCGCCAGCGGGGAAGTGATTGGTGTCGAGACGCTGGTGCGATGGCGCCATCCTACGGATGGCATCGTGTTTCCCGATCGATTCATCAGTGTGGCGGAAGCGGCGGGACTGATCGATGACCTGACCCGGGTCGTATTCACCGCGGCGGTGACCCAGGCCAAAACCTGGCAGGAAGCGCAGCTCCCTTTGCGCATCGCCGTCAATGTGTCCATGGATAATTTGGCATCACTGGATTTTTTGAATTTTGTGGCCGAACTCACCGCAAAAATCGGAATAGCTCCGCAAAACGTGGTGCTGGAGGTTACCGAAACCCGATTGATGCAGGATACCCGCGCTCCGCTCGAGATTCTGACCCGGCTGCGCCTGAAGCGCTTCCGTTTGTCAATTGACGATTTCGGCACCGGGCATTCCTCACTGGCCCAGTTGCGCGATATTCCATTTGACGAACTCAAGATCGACCAGGGTTTCGTGCATCGCGCCTGGGCTGACGAGACGCTGCGCGCCATGTATGACGCCAGCCTGTCCCTCGCAAGGCAATTGGGCATGGAGGTCGTTGCCGAAGGTGTCGAGGACCGGAATGATTGGGATCTGCTGCACCGCACGGGATGCGATCTCGCTCAGGGAGTGTTCATGTCGCGGCCCATGCTGGCTGCCGACTTGCCTGGCTGGATCGAGAGCTGGCGCGAGCGCGTGCGAAAAGAGTCTCTCACTGCTGGTGGTGACGTGAAGCCCGTGGATACCATCAGGGATTGAAACGCGGGTGGTCTTCTATTGTTTTCCTCGTCGTTGGTGGAAGATCCTGGTCATCACTGTCGGAAGCCGGGTGCGGCGGTAATCAAGCCACGGCATAGCATTGAGGGAGCTCATATGGCGCAGTGCGCCCCGAAGCGTTGCAAGAGGGGCCCCGCGAAGCGGGGATCGCGCAGCGAAGGG
>DASVYI010000068.1:0-5648 GCA_036392275.1 Nitrosospira sp.
GAAACGGCATTTGCCGCCGGAGGTGGCGGCCAAGGTGGTCGAACTCAACATTCCGGGTATTTTTCTTAAACGCGAGTACCGGCGGTACTATCCCGCGGGTGAGCTGACGGCCCATATGCTCGGCTTTACCGATGTAGATGACAATGGCCAGGAGGGAATCGAGCTGGCCCGGCAGGATGACCTCGCAGGTCAACCGGGTAGCCGCCGCGTCATCAAGGACCGCAAGGGTCATATTGTCGAGGATGTGGAGAATATCCGCCCGCCCAGATCCGGGCAGGACGTCGCCCTGTCAATAGACAACAAGATTCAATTCCTTGCCTACCGAGAGTTGAAGCAGGCAGTGGAGGCCAACAAAGCCAAGGCCGGCGGAATCGTGGTGCTGGATGCTCAGACAGGCGAGGTCATGGCGCTCGTCAATCTGCCCGCATACAACCCCAATAATCGCACGGGAATGAAGGGGAGCCAATCCCGTAACAGGGCGCTGACCGACGTATTCGAGCCGGGTTCCACGCTGAAACCGTTTACGGTGGCGGCTGCCCTGGAAGCAGGAGGAATCAAGCCCGACACCGTATTCCAGACCGCGCCCGGCACGTTTTCCATAGGTAGGGCAACGATACGCGACGCGCATAAGGAAGACGCGCTGACGGTAGCGCAAGTGATCCAGAAATCGAGCAATATCGGTTCCGCCAAGATCGCGCTGTCATTGCCGCCTCAAACATTGTGGGAGATGCTGAGTGATGCGGGATTTGGCACGCCAACCGGCTCGGGGTTTCCCGGCGAAGTCGGTGGCAAGCTCCGCCCCTATCGTACCTGGCGCCCCATCGAACAGGCGACGATGTCTTATGGTCATGGCATTGCGGTGAGTCTGCTGCAGCTGGCTCGCGCCTATACTTTATTCTCCTCCGGAGGCGAGCTGAAGCCCGTATCGCTATTGCGGCTCGATGCGCCGGTGGAGGGCAAGCGTGTCCTTTCACAGGATACCGCCCAGGCCGTGAGCGAGATGCTGGAAATGGTGGCGCAACCAGGAGGAACCGCGCCGCAAGCCCGCATCGACGGCTACCGGGTTGCAGGCAAGACGGGCACCGCACACAAGCCGGAAGGCAACGGTTACGCGAAAAACCGCTACCTCTCGACATTTGTCGGGTATGCACCGGCTTCCAGTCCGCGCTTCGTCATCGCAGTCATGCTGGATGAGCCTTCAGCCGGAAAATACTATGGCGGCGCGGTAGCGGCGCCGGTATTCAACCGGGTCATGGCCGGCGCCCTGCGCATGCGCAACGTGCCGCACGACGCACCGTCCGGCAGCGTGATGTCGGTCACGGCAGCACCCGCTTCAACTGACCGCGCCGGTGATGTATGAATGCGCGATCCGATTTGGGAAGGGCACAACTGCCGGGTCAGCCGAAGTTTGATTTTCACGCGCTCGATAGTCTAGGAGTCAGGATTACGGACCTTGTCACGGATAGCCGCATGGTGGCGCCGGGGGATACCTTCCTGGCTTATGCCGGAGAAAAGTCCGATGGCCGCAAATTCATTCCCCAGGCGATCGCGGCGGGCGCTAACGCGATACTGTGGGACCGTCACGGTTTCGCATGGGATCCCGCATGGCGCACACCGAACTTGCCGGTGGCCGGGCTGCGAGCCAAAGCGGGTATTATTGCCGATCACGTATATGGTCATCCATCGCGCAAGCTGTGGCTCGTCGGTATCACCGGAACGAACGGCAAAACCTCCTGTAGTCATTGGATAGCCCAGGCCATGACTGCGCTGGGCAGAAAAACCGCAATCGTCGGCACCCTGGGCATCGGTTTTCCCGGTGAACTTGCATCGACCGCCAACACGACCCCGGATGCCGTCTTACTGCAACGAGAACTGGCGGAACTTTGGCGGCTTGGCGCGTGCTGTGCGGCAATGGAAGTTTCTTCACATGGGATCGCGCAGGAGCGCATCAATGGAACGACGTTCAGCGTCGCCCTGCTCACCAATCTTTCGCGCGATCATCTCGACTATCACCACAGCATGGAGGCATACGCTGCCGCGAAGGCACGCCTGTTCCAGTGGCCGGGACTCAAGTACGCCGTTCTCAATCTCGATGACGCGTTTGGCGCCGACCTGTCGAAGCAGATCGAAGGGTCGGATGCCGGGATAATCGGATATGGATTTAATGAGCCATCCGCCCGAACGTTCGATTCGCGGAATTTCAGGATGATGCGCGGACGAAATCTCAGGTCAAGTCGCCATGGGCTGGCATTCGGCATTGAATTCGAATCCGAGCATTTCGAGGTTGAAACCGGAGTAATAGGCGGATTCAATGCTTCGAATCTGCTGGGGGTGCTGTCCGCTCTGGTGGCGAGCGGTATCCGGCTGGCCGATGCCATACCCGTGGTACAGGCGCTACGGCCGGTTACGGGCAGGATGGAGCAGATGGGAGGCGGACGCCTGCCTCTCATCGTGATCGATTATGCGCACACGCCGGATGCCCTGGAAAAAGTACTCACCGCAGGCCGCGAACTGCTTCGTGGCGGCTCGAACGCAGCAGAATTGCCGGCGGAGCCGGGTGCCCGGCTCCCGGAACTGATCTGCGTCTTTGGTTGCGGGGGCGAGCGCGATCGCGGCAAACGGCCGCTCATGGGCGCGGTAGCAACCCGGCTGGCCGATGAAGTCATCATTACCAGCGACAACCCCCGGAACGAGAATCGCAGCGCCATCATCGGCGAGATCGCCGCGGGCGCAGGCGCCAACCATCAAATCGAGGAAGACCGCGAGGCGGCCATTTTCGGGGCGATCCGGAGCGCGCGTAAAGGTGACGTCGTTGTCATAGCGGGGAAGGGGCATGAAGCCTACCAGGAAATGGATGGGCAGAGGCTCCCATTCAGCGATCGTGATGTGGCCGGCAGGGCACTCATGGCGAGGGCATCGGCACAATGATGACCACATGGGATGCGGCGCGCGCCGTGCAGGGAGAGCCCTCCGGTGACAATGCATACTTCACCGGGGTCAGCACCGACAGCCGCATGGCCGGACCTGGTGACCTGTTCATTGCGCTGATTGGGGATAAATTCGATGGACATGATTTTATTGCCGAGGTGAGCGCAAAGGGCGCCGCAGCGGCGATGGTATGCCATGAACGAACCGGAGAGCTGCCCGAAACGGGGATTCCCCTGATACGGGTGGAAAACACCCGGCTTGGATTGGGGCAACTGGCCGCATTCTGGCGGGGACGGTTCGACATTCCCGTGGTTGCGGTGACCGGCAGTAATGGCAAGACCACGGTAAAGGAAATGACCGCCGGTATCATGCGTCATGCCGCCGGTGCGGCAGGGCATGCAGGGAGGGCGGATGAGGTGTTGGCGACGGAAGGCAACCTCAATAACGATATCGGTATGCCGCTCACGCTTTTGCGGATGCGCGAGCGGCATCGCTACGCGGTAATCGAGATGGGCATGAATCACGCCGGTGAAATCTCGTACCTGACAAGACTGGCCAGGCCGGATGTCGCGGTGATTACCAATGCAGGGGCGGCCCATGTCGAGGGTCTGGTTTCGATCGAAGCAGTGGCCCGCGCCAAGGGCGAGATTTTTGAAGGACTCGGTCCAGGCGGGACCGCCGTCATCAATGCCGATGATCCTTATGCCCCGCTATGGCGCAAACTTGCCGGTAACAGAAAAATAGTGGAGTTCGGTCTTGACGATGCTCCGGATGTCAGCGCTCGCTATCAGCTCGATTTTTTCAGCGCCAGGATCACATTGGTTACGCCGGATGGAACCCGAGACGTGGTGTTACAGGTCCCGGGTGAGCACAATGTGCGCAATGCCCTTGCTGCGGCAGCGGCCTCGGCTGCCTTGGGCGCGGGGCTGGACGCGATCGCATCCGGGCTGAGCGAATTCAACGGGATAAAAGGGCGCATGCAGAAAAAAAGCGGTTTGCATGGCGCCATCCTGATAGACGATACCTACAACGCCAACCCGGCATCGGTAAGCGCTGCATTGTCCGTGCTGGCAAAAGCCGGGGGCAGGAAAATCCTGATACTCGGCGACATGGGTGAGCTGGGCCGCGACGCGAGGGTTTTTCACGAACGCATAGGTGAAGAGGCCCGTGTTGCCGGCATCGACCAACTGTTCGCGCTGGGTGAATTGAGTGCGTATGCCGCAGCGGGTTTCGGCGCGGGCGCACGGCATTTTGAAAGCATGGAGAAATTGCTGCCCGAAGTGCAAGGGCTGCTGGCCGCCGATGTGACGCTGCTGATAAAGGGATCGCGTTTCATGAAGATGGAGCAGGTCGTCAAGAGTGTCGAAGCATGACCTTATGAAAAACAGAATCTCACCCCGGTGGATATCGTGCTGCTAGAACTCGCCCAGTGGCTTGCAAAGGATGTACGCGTATTCAACGTATTCAGTTACATCACACTGCGCACCGTGCTGGCGGCGCTCACCGCTCTCGTGATTTCGTTCATTGTCGGTCCGGCTATGATACGCAAGCTCACCGCATACAAGATAGGGCAGTCCGTTCGTGACGACGGACCGCAAACTCATCTCGTCAAGGCCGGAACTCCCACGATGGGAGGGGCGCTCATACTGGTATCCATTGCGGTCACCACGCTTCTGTGGGCGGATCTGGGCAATCGCTATATCTGGGTGGTACTCGCGACAACGCTGGGTTTCGGCATCATCGGATGGGTCGATGATTACCGCAAGGTGGTATACCGCAATCCGAAGGGATTGTCCGCGCGGGCGAAGTTCTTCTGGCAGTCGGTCGTCGCGATTTCAGTCGCGCTGTACCTGGGGCTGACGGCCGAGTTGCCCGCGCAGACGACCATGATCGTTCCATTCTTCAAGCAGGTGGCAATACCGCTTGGCCTGGGTGGATTTGTCGCGCTGAGCTATTTCGTCATAGTCGGCACCAGCAATGCCGTCAATCTCACCGATGGCTTGGATGGCCTGGCCATCATGCCGACGGTGATGATAAGCAGCGCTCTGGCTATTTTTGCATACGTCGCCGGGCACGCCGTATTTTCGAAATATCTGGGTATTCCCCACATTCCTCACGCGGCCGAGCTTGCCGTTTTCTGTGGCGCGCTGGCCGGTGCCGGACTTGCTTTCCTCTGGTTCAATGCCTATCCGGCCGAAGTATTCATGGGCGACGTGGGCGCGCTTGCGCTCGGTGCCGCGCTCGGCATCGTGACGGTGATCGTTCGCCAGGAGATCGTGCTGTTCATCATGGGTGGCGTATTCGTGGTGGAGACCTTGTCCGTGATGCTGCAGGTGGCTTCATTCAAGCTGGTCGGAAAACGTATTTTTCGCATGGCGCCGCTGCATCATCACTTCGAATTGAAGGGCTGGAAGGAAAATCAGGTGGTGGTACGGTTCTGGATCATCACCATGATGCTGGTGTTGTTCGGCTTGTCGACGTTGAAGCTGCGATGAATGGTGGACATCAAAGGCAAAAGGGTGGTCGTGTTGGGGCTCGGTGACACGGGACTGTCGATGGCTCGATGGCTGGTGAGCCGCGGCGCCGAGGTGCGCGCGGCCGATACGCGCGCCGAGCCGCCCCGGCTGAAAGAAGTGGGCGCGCTGCTTCCCGAGGCCGCCCTGCATCTCGGTGGCCCCTTCAGTGATCAGCTGTTCCACGGCATCGATTTAATCGCTGTG
>DASVYI010000069.1:0-5635 GCA_036392275.1 Nitrosospira sp.
TGGAAATCCAGGGGTTCCCCGGCCACAACCCGTGCACCGGATGTACGGCGGCGCGCCGCTGCCAGCGCTGCCGTTGCTATTCCGAACAACGTGAATGTTCCGGGTTCCGGAACCGGAAAAGACCGAAAGTTGAGCGCCTCCACGGCATCGAGCGTATACCCCGCAGGAAACCCCTGTCCGCTGTTGCCCGCAGTGGCAATTCGCAGATAGCTGAAGGCGCCGAGCCCCGCACCCGAGATATCCACATCCGTGATGCATGGGTTCGCAAGCGAGCAGGTAAATATGCCCAGATCTCCGGCAAAGGAAAAGGCGTGCACGAAGTGGGTCCCATCGGCGCTGATATCAAGACTGAACCCATCCGCAAAGCTGAAGGTATCGTAAAGCCTGAGGTCCGCGCCGGGTCCATTGATGACTTCGCCCGTAGTGAAGCGCATGGTAATGGTACCGGGAGCGCCGACGGCTCCGCCGAGCCCGAGGACCGCCCCGTCCAGGGCTGTGACCGCCCGCGGATCAAAAACGCCTTCCCCGGACATCCCTGTATAGACGCCGTTGCTTTCATCGTCAACTCCGTAATCGGGAGGGACTACGTTATCGGTACCCGGCATAAAACTGACGACTGAGTCGGCAAAAGGCAGGGCATGGGAAACGGGAGCCGATATGCAGAGAATTGTCGCAAACGCGAGAGATAAGGAATGTCTGTTCATAGGGATACCCCAATGGTGTTTGCTACTCGATGATTTCCGCTTTTTCCAGTGTCACATTTTCGACCGGCACATTCTGGTGGCCGCTCCGGTTTCCCGTTTTAACCTTCCTGATTTTGTCCACCACGTCCTGGCCCTCTACCACCTTGCCGAACACGCAATAACCGAACCCCTGCGATGTGGGCGCGCTGTAATTCAGAAAATTGTTATCGGTGACATTGATAAAAAATTGCGCGGTGGCGGAGTGAACGTCGGAGGTGCGCGCCATGGCAATTGTATATTTGTCATTCTTGAGGCCGTTGGCAGCCTCGTTGTGGATCGGCGCGCGCGTCGGCTTCTGGATCATGCCCGGTTCCATGCCGCCGCCCTGGATCATGAAACCGTCGATCACGCGGTGGAATATCGTATTGTCGTAGTGTCCGCTGGTCACGTAATCCTTGAAATTCTGAACCGTCAACGGCGCTTTTTCACTGTCGAGTTCGAGCGTGATGTCGCCAAAATTGGTGTGCAGTTTGATCATGTCTGTCCTTTCTTATTTTGAGGATGAGGGCGCAGGTTGAGCTGTGTCGCCGGTTATCAGTCTGGCTTTTTCGATTATAACGGTTTCTCTGGGTACGTCGCCCGGGAACGGACCTCCCGCCCCCGTAGGCATTGCGGCGATCTTGTTGACTACCTCCATTCCTCCGGTTACCTTTCCGAAAACAGTGTACCCATACCCTCGCGCCGTGGGTGCTGTGTAGTCAAGAAAGGAATTGTTCGCCACGTTGATGAAGAATTGCGACGATGCCGAATGCGGGTCCGAGGTGCGGGCCATCGCAACGGTTCCAATCTCGTTCTTCAGGCCGTTGGCGGCCTCGTTTTCCACCGGTTGCCTTGCCGGCTTCTGTTTGAATGCTTTGTCGAAACCACCGCCCTGAATCATGAACCCCGGAATGACGCGGTGGAATACCGTGCCGTCATAATAACCGTCCTTCACGTAACGTATGAAATTATCGACGGTTTTCGGAGCTTTCTCAGGATAGAGTTCCACGGTTATATTACCGAAATTGGTTCTTATTTCAACTTGGGGATTGGCCGCCATAGAATTGGACACGTGTGCGCCAATGAAAAAGAGGAACGGGAGAGCGGTCAGAAATCTGGAAATATTCATGGGTGCGGTCGGGGTGCGAGTTGAAAGGATGGTTTACGGGGGGCTCACGGATGGGTTATCGATCAAGGTACTGGTGACTAACTACGCTGCGCTTTCATAGACGATTTTCCATGGTCCATTCTTGTGCTCTTTCATCCAGTATTGCCGTTTTCTCATTTTATTGGAAAGGTTGCTGCTGGAATACTCCTGGTCGAAATTGACCACTACCAGGTCATCCCTTCCCGGATAGAGGAACATGCCAACGTTACTGATTCCCACCTTGATCCAGCTTTTGTTTGCATTGACCTGGCGTTTATGCAGCGCCCATTCCGCCAGGTTCTGGCTGCCGTTGGAAAAATCCCGTCCGTAATTGCCAATATAAGCCTCGATATTTCCGCTTTCCCAAGCGCGCCGCCAGCTTTCCAGATGACTTCTCAATTTGTCGCGCAGGCCGGATGCATCGAGAGGATCCACCCACTCCACGTCATCGCTGATGACGACCGGAGTGATTCCGACCTGCAGGGTGGCGCCGATTCGGTCAATATCCTGATTCGTGAGCACGATGCAACCGTCGCTCGCGCGAGGAGGGCGGCTATAGGTATCGGAAGGCGTGCCATGAAGCCAGATGCCGAAACCGCTCCGGCCGTGACGCTTATCCCATTCGTTGGGGTAATTGATGGGGAATGCGCCACGTCCATAAAAATCGGTAAGCTTTTCCCGCGGCAAGTTGGCAGTGACGAAATATACCCCGATAGGCGTTTTCTTGTCGCCCTCCTTGATTTTCCGGGAGCCATTTTTTCCGCTGCTGATGTAATAATCCGCGACATACTGCGGCATTCCCCCTGCGTTCCGGAATACATACAGCCGGGATTTGCCGGTGTCGGCAATAATCGCATATTTTTGTTCCGGCGGCATTTGCAGCAGATACCGGGGAATCAGATTGCGCGGGACCGGCTCCTGGTGGCGTTGAACTCTAACCCGTGCTTCTGCGCGCAGGTCGGCAACGTGCTCCTGCGGGACCTCGGCGTTATTGCCCAGATCAGTGATCGGGCGGGCGCGCGCCAGAAGCAGATCGCCCTTGATCAGGTGAGCAAGCCGGAAGTTGGGGTTGGTCTTGAGCAGTTCGTCGATCCCGGTCAGAGCGGAATCCATGCGGCTTTCCGCAATTTCCTGCAGACTCTTGACGAGTATGGCTTCTGGCCCGCTCGCGGCTGATTTCACCGGGGCCGGGTGGTCGCCCGCCAGAACGGGGAAAGTCATGAGGCAGAACCCCGTCATCATGGCTGCGGTGGACTTGATGGCGGTCCTGATCAGGCGGGCCTTCGGGACAACCATGGTTCTGGACGACTTCATCGTCCGACATGCTCCTGCTGTATCAGCCAATTTTCTCCGGATTTGACCATCTCGAGTATCTTGCCCGTATGACTTTTGATCGCATCGGAGTGGTACGACTGCCGGAAACTTATCCTGGCATGGCTGGCATCCATGAAGCTTACCTTGGGATTCGTTATCGCCACATGGATCGATTTCGGTTTGCCTATCCGCTCGCGGCGGGCTTTTTCCCATGCGCTGCGTGATACACCCCCGGGTGTGCGAAAATCACCCGCGTAGAATGCCAGATATGCGGCGGCATCTTTATCCGACCATGCCTTGGCCCAGGCGGTTACGGTTCCGACGATTTCATCGGCATCATCCGGAACGGCAGGGTTTTCTCCAGCCGGTTTTTCGGCAGTGGCAATCCTGTCCGGTTTTTCCGGCAGGGATTTCTCCGCTTTCCCGGCAGTTTTTGCTTCCGGTTTTTCCTGCATTTTTTCCGGTTGCGCCGGCTGTACCGGTTGTACCGGCTGCGTTGCGGACAGCCCGCCCGCGGGGGGAGCTGGAACGGCTGCGGATGCGGTCTGCCCTCTGGGTTTGCCCGTGAACAGATCCTTGATCATCGCGAGCTTGGTCTGCGCGGCGGCATTTCCCTTATCCAGTTGCAATGCCCTTCCATACGCCTGGCTTGCCATCTTTGCGTAGATGTCTCCCAGATTTTCGTGCGCCGTCGAATAGCTGGGATGGGTGCGTATGGCCGCTTCGAGCGCATTCCTGGCTTTCTCATACTGGCCCTGGCTGGCATAAAGCACCGCCAGGTTATTGTAGGGTTCGGGCAAATCCGGATAGTCTTCGGACAGGGAAGAAAATATCTTGATGGCATCCGCGGTTTTCTTCTGCTCCGTCAGTATCAGGCCTTTGTTAAAACGCATCTGCGCATCGCGCGGCTTGCTGACGAGGTAGGCGTCGGCTTGCTCCAGCGCTTTGGCGAGATTGCCCTGCCTGTAAAGTTTCGCGACTTCCTCGTTTTCATCCGCATATGCGGCAGGGCCCGAGAGCAGAAGTATTGTTGCGATCGCTGTCACAGATGTGCTTGTTCGACGAAAATCCCACATTTTCATTATGCTATACTGCTCCGTTTTTCTTCGGACTTCCCAAGGAAATTCAGGATTCTACCAAGAAGGCTGTCCAATTCACAATCTTGCCAGATGCTCAAAATCCATAACTCGCTTGCCAGGGAAAAACAGGAATTCATTCCAATGATACCCGGAAGGGTCAAAATGTATGTCTGCGGTATGACCGTTTACGACTATTGCCACCTCGGCCACGCGCGCATGCTGGTTGTGTTCGATATGGTGCAACGCTGGCTCCGGGCGAGTGGTTTCAAAGTGACTTATGTGCGTAATATTACGGATGTCGACGACAAAATAATTAAGCGTGCACACGAGAATAATGAACCTGTCGACGCGTTGACAGCCCGTTTTATCCAGGCGATGGAGGAAGATGCTGCCGCGCTGGGCGTGGAGCCGCCTTCATGTGAGCCCCGTGCCACACGCCATGTGGAGGATATGGTTGCCTTGATCCGCGTGCTCGTGGATAAGGGCCTCGCCTACGCTGCATCCAATGGCGATGTCTATTATGCCGTGCACAGATTCCCCGGTTATGGAAAGCTTTCGGGAAAATCACTCGACGATCTGCGTGCAGGTGAGCGCGTCGCCGTCGATCCATATAAAAACGATCCGCTGGATTTCGTGTTGTGGAAAGCCGCAAAGCCAGGCGAACCGCAATGGCATTCGCCGTGGGGTATGGGGCGCCCCGGCTGGCATATCGAATGCTCGGCAATGAGCGAGCATTACCTGGGGGTGCCGTTCGATATACACGGCGGCGGTCAGGACTTGCAGTTTCCTCATCACGAAAATGAGATTGCACAAAGCGAGGGCGCGCACGATCATGCCCCTTTCGTCAATTATTGGATGCACAACGGATTTGTGCGTATCAACGATGAAAAGATGTCGAAGTCGCTGGGCAACTTTTTCACCGTGCGCGAGATTCTTGCCCGTTACCAACCGGAAGTGGTGCGTTTTTTTATTCTGAGGGCGCATTACCGCAGTGCTCTGAATTACTCGGATCAGCATCTGGATGACGCGAAGCGCGCGCTTGACAGGCTTTATACGGCACTGAAGGGAAGCGAAAACAGGGGAAAAAAGGGCGGAACCCCGGTGGAAATAGATTGGAGCGAGCCGCATGCATCGCGCTTCAGGGACGCAATGAACGACGATTTCAATACTTCGGAAGCCATGGCTGTGCTATTCGATCTTGCCAATGAAGCAAACAAAACCGGGGCACAAAAAGATTTTGCCTTGACCAGAGCGCTAGGTGGCGTGTTAGGGCTGCTGCAGCAAGATCCGCACCAATTTTTTCAGAGCGCCGGAGGGGAACGTTCGCGACTCACACCGGAGCACGTCGAGCAGATGATTCAGCAACGGTTGAT
>DASVYI010000070.1:0-3865 GCA_036392275.1 Nitrosospira sp.
TTACCTCTTTTACCTTCCCTTACTGCCTCCTTGTTATTTCCCCGGCTTCCCTGTACCTCCCCATGGTTCCCCTTATTTGCTATGATGCATGTCTTGCCTCGCGCAAACAACCGCTTCATGCTCAACATTGATCTGCACTGCCATTCGACCGCTTCCGACGGATTGCTGACACCTGCGCAACTGGTGGAGTATGCGGCCGCGCGCGGGGTCGAAGTGCTCGCGTTGACCGATCATGACGAAGTGAGTGGACTGGATGAAGCTCGCCGAGCCGCTGCCGAGCATGGCATTACATTTATCAATGGTGTCGAAATCTCGGTCACCTGGCGCGGCCAGACCCTGCATATTGTCGGCCTGGGCATAGACCCCGAGCATCCGCAACTCGTCAAGGGGTTGACGTCAATTCGCGACGGTCGCACAGTGCGAGCCCACAATATTGCGGCGCAACTCGACAAATTCGGTATTCAAGGCAGTTTTGAAGGTGCTAGCCGGAATGCCGGTGATGGTCACCTGATCGGCCGCATGCACTTCGCGCGCTTCCTGGTCGAGCAAGGATACGCCAAGGACGTGAAAGCGGTGTTCAGGCACTATCTGGTCAAGGGCAAGCCTGGCTATGCACCTCATCACTGGCCATCGCTGGGCGATGCGGTCGGCTGGATACGCAACAGCGGTGGCAGGGCCGTGATTGCTCATCCAGGCCGCTACAAGTTGAGCAAGAGCCAATTGGAGGAGCTGCTGCTGGAGTTTCGTACCCTCGGCGGCGAAGCAATCGAAGTCGTCACGGGCAGCCACACGCCGGAGCAATTTTTATTGTTTGCACGCCATAGCCAGCGCCTCGGTTTGCTCGCGTCGCGCGGATCGGATTTTCATGGGCCGGGCGAAAGCTATCTCGATCTGGGCCGGATGCCGGAGTTGCCTCCCGATTGCACGCCTGTATGGCATGACTGGCATGGAGCGGCTTGATGAAGCAGACATGTCTCGCCTGTTTTCCTGCAAAGCTTCGCGATATACGCCGGATATCCAGGGAATCATATGTTTAAACTTCCCGGTTGACGGTGCGGCACCGTCTCAAACCCTGAATTACTATACCAAAAACTAAAACCTGCTCCCCTACGTGGCTCAATTCTTTTCGGTACATCCGGATAACCCGCAGTTGCGGCTGATAAGACAGGCTGCAGCCATTGTAAAGTCCGGTGGCGTGATTGCGTACCCCACCGATTCCTGTTACGCGCTGGGAGGACAGCTGGGCGACAAGAGCGTGATGACGCGTATTTGCGCAATCCGGCAGGTAGATGAGCATCATCATTTCACGCTGATGTGCCGGGATCTGACGGAAATCTCACGTTACGCCAAATTCGACAATACCCAGTACAGATTACTCAAGGCCATCACACCCGGATGTTACACATTTATATTCCCGGCCACTCGCGAAGTGCCGCGCCGGCTGCAGCACCCGAAACGCAATACGATCGGCGTGCGAATTCCCGATCATCACATCGTACAGGCCCTGCTGATGGAACTGGATGAACCGCTGTTGAGTTCCACGTTGATAATACCGGGTGACGAGCTGCCCCTCAATGACGCTTCGGAAATCCGTATGCGTCTCGAACACCAGGTCGAGCTGGTGCTGGATGGCGGTGCCTGCGGTCTGGAAATGAGCACGGTGATCGATCTGACCGGCGATACGCCGGTGCTGGTGCGGCAAGGCAAGGGCAGTGTTGCGCCTTTTGGAATCGCGCATGGATAATATCGTCCAGACTATCGCTATTTATGCGCTGCCGGTCATTTTTGCGATCACCCTGCATGAAGCCGCGCACGGTTATGTAGCCAAACATTTCGGCGATCTCACCGCGTATTCCCAAGGGCGTGTCAGCCTGAACCCGATCAAGCACATCGATCCGATTGGCACGATTCTTCTTCCACTGGTGACATTGATGCTGGGTGGCATCCTGTTCGGCTGGGCCAAGCCTGTCCCTGTCAATTTTTCGGCGCTGCGGCGGCCGAAACAGGACATGCTGTGGGTGGCACTGGCCGGGCCGGGCGCAAATCTTTTCATGGCTTTACTTTGGGGATTTGTCATCAGGCTCGGCCTCGCCATGTCCGGGAGCGACCTGTCGCACCCCATGATATTGATGGGTGAGGCGGGGATCAAAATCAATATCGTGCTGATGGTGCTGAATCTGCTGCCCCTGCCGCCCCTGGATGGCGGCCGTATCGCGGTAAGCCTCCTGCCTCTCCGCACTGCGCAAAACTTTGCCAGGATCGAGCCCTATGGATTCATGATTCTGCTGTTGCTGTTGATTACGGGGGTGCTCGGCGCAATTATCGGACCTTTTATCAGTATGGGGATACGCATGGTGGCCTGGTTTTTCGGATTGGGAACCGAATAAAATAACCGGTTATAAACAGGATTAAATAAGGATTATCAATGTTCGCTGATCGAGTTTTGTCTGGGATGCGGCCCACGGGCGGCCTGCATCTGGGGCATTACCATGGAGTGCTGAAGAACTGGGTGGAGCTGCAACATCAATTCGAATGCCTGTTCTTCGTTGCTGACTGGCATGCTCTCACAACCCATTACGATACGCCGGAAGTCATCGAGCGGCATGTCTGGGATATGGTGATCGACTGGCTGGCGGCGGGTGTGGATCCGGCGCAAGCCACTTTGTTCATCCAATCGCGTATTCCGGCGCATGCAGAGCTGCACGTCCTGCTTTCGATGATTACTCCTCTGGGCTGGCTGGAACGGGTTCCCTCCTATAAAGATCAACAGGAGAAGCTGGCTGAAAGGGATCTCAGTACTTATGGTTTCCTCGGCTACCCGCTGCTGCAAAGCGCGGATATCCTGATCTATCGGGCCACCCGCGTGCCGGTGGGTGAAGACCAGGTGCCTCATATCGAGTTTACCCGCGAGATCGCGCGGCGGTTCAACCACGTCTTCGGCAAAGATGCCGGGTTTCGCGAAAAGGCCGAGGCGGCGATCAAAAAGCTCGGTTCAAAAAAATCCAGGGTCTACCGCGAACTGCGCAATCGCTACCAGGAGCATGGTGATGAAGAGGCGCTTGCCACTGCGAAATCTTTACTCGATGCCCAGCAGAATCTGAGTCTGGGCGATCAGGAGCGGCTATTCGGATATCTGGAAGGCGGTGGGAAAATGATACTCTCCGAGCCCGGTGTGATGCTCACGCCGGAATCGAAAATGCCGGGGCTGGATGGACAGAAGATGTCCAAATCCTATAATAACACCATCAATTTGCGCGAAGATCCCGCCAGCGTAATCAAAAAAATCAGGACGATGCCGACCGATCCGGCTCGAGTACGGCGTAACGATCCGGGCGATCCCAACAAGTGTCCGCTGTGGCAATTTCATCTGGTCTATTCGAATGCGGATACAAAAGAATGGGCATATAACGGTTGCACCACCGCGGGTATTGGCTGCCTGGACTGCAAGCAGCCGGTCATCGATGCAATCCTTGCAGAACAGGGACCTATGCACGAGCGTGCCCAGATGTACGAGGAGGATCCGACGCTGGTGCGCAACATCATCGCGGACGGATGCGAGAGAGCGGATAAACTGGCGCAGGAAACCATGCGGGATGTCCGCGAGGCGATGGGGCTGGACTATTCGTAGGCATTTCTTGACAAGCATGGTGTGCAGGCCTGACAGGTTGTCGATGGGCTGGATCCCGATCGAGCCCGAAACCGCAAGATGCAGTGTTCCCATAATATGATGTGCTTCCGGCGCATGGGTATCCCGTGCATGAGCGCCCATCCCTTTGCATAGCAAGATTTTCCAAAGCTTTTAGGAGGATCCTGACCCAAATGAACGATTTTGCCCTTTCCGTGGCCACTGGCCCCATCGCTACAA
>DASVYI010000071.1:0-2175 GCA_036392275.1 Nitrosospira sp.
CATAATTCCAGGGGGTATGCACAGGCAGGCCGGTCTCCATGACTTTCAGCAGCCAGGCAATCCCCGCGCCGGTGAGCAGCCCGCCCAGTCCGCCCAGAGAGCATCCAGCTCCTGTGCATGACGCTCGAGTATCAAGGCGTAATCATCCTGATGCTGGTCGCGCAGCGCGGTCTTGGCGCGAAGATAAGCTTTATGGCGCCGCATTGCTTCGGAATTTTTTTTCATGGCTCTCCAAAGATAATGAATTGACGGGAACTCCCATTTTCAAGTTCCATATACACCCGGCACAAAGCAAAAATTTTACTGATCGCTTTGCATCATATGGTGTTGGCATCGTATCAATTTCGGCAGGGAGAACAATTGGACCTTGGTACATTGGACTTTGGTACAGTGGACTTTGGTACGCCTTCATTCGCTTGAGCCATGATCTGCTTCAAGGAACGCTGCGCCATGTTTTTGTGGCCGCATCTCCGGTTCCGGCGGCTCGCAATGTTTGCCGGAACGCCCAGAGCGCGGGGACCCGCACGCCACCATCGCAGGACTCCCTGACACTCTATGTGGCTGTCATTCAGCCCGAAGCGCCTCGACCGGATCCAGCCGGGCGGCGCGCATGGCGGGAACCACACCGGCGGCAAGACCGATCAGCATTGAAACCCCCAAAGCGCCCAGCGCATAATTCCAGGGGGTATGCACAGGCAGGCCGGTCTCCATGACTTTCAGCAGCCAGGCAATCCCCGCGCCGGTGAGCAGCCCGCCCAGTCCGCCCAGGGTGGCCAGCAAGGTGGATTCCATCAGAAATAAAATCCGGATTCGTGCCCGTGTCGCGCCCAGCGCAGTGAGCAGACCGATCTCGGCGACGCGTTCGGCAACGGCAATATGCATCAGCGTGACCATGCCGACCGCGCCCACCAGTAGCGAAATGCCACCCAGCGCGGCCACCGCGAAAATCAGCACATCCAGCACCGTACCCAGGGTTTTGAGCATTTGCTGCTGCGGTGTAATGGTGAAATCCTCGCGCCCGTGCCGTGCGGCAAGAATGTGCCGGGCATCATCCACGACGGCCTCCAGGGGCGCGCCCGGCTGATAAGCAATATGAATTTCCATCACGCCTTCGCGGTTGAAAATTTCCAGTGCGCGCGCGGTCGGTATGAAAACGGTATCGTCGAGATCGAGGCCCAGCACCTGACCCTTGGATTCCATTACACCAATCACACGAAAGCGGGTCATGCCCACCTGCAGGGTGGCGCCCAGGGGGTTGGCATTGCCGAACAGCTCGGTGCGCACCCTGGCTCCCAGCACGGCATAGGCGCGCGGATTGCGGGGATCGTCGGGGGGAAGAAATTGACCGGCTGATACCTTCATATTGAAAACACGCGCGAAATCGGGTCCCTCCCCGTAGACGGTGACACGCCGGCTTCGCCCGTGGGCACGGAGCTCGGCATTGCCCGTCACCCCGGCATTGACATATTGCACGTAGCGGGAACTCTTCAGTGAGAGCGCTTCCTCGATGGTGAGCTGCCGGGCGCTTCCGTTTGCGCCCAGCGACCCCCCATGTGTCCGGATCTTTCCCGGGGAGATGGTGACGATGTTGGTGCCGAATTGCGTGAATTCCGACAGCACGAATTGGTGAATGCCTTCGCCAATCGAGGTCAGGAGGATTACCGCCGCAATGCCGATTCCAATACCGGTTGCGGATAAAAACGTGCGCAGCCGGTGGGCGGTCAGCGATCGCAGGGCAAATTGCAGCGTATCGGCGGCATTCATTTTCGGTTCATTTCCCGCGCGTTTTCGCTGATTTTCTGCTCATTTCTGCTCATTTCTGCTCATTTCCTATCATTTCCTGCTCATTTCCTACCGAGCGCCGTGACCGGATCGAGCCGGGCCGCGCGCGCAGCGGGCAGCAGGCTGGCGAGAATCCCCGTGACGAATGCAACCGCGACGCCGCCAATGCTCGCCCACAGCGGCGGCCATGCCGGAAGCAGGGGATAGGCGAGCCGGATCATCAAGCTACCAAGCTGGCCCAGAAAAAATCCGGCCACGCCGCCTGCCAGCGACAACCACAGCGCTTCGGCCAGAAACAGATGATGAACATCGGCCGAAGGCGCCCCGATAGCCTTCAGCAACCCGATTTCCGATGTGCGCTGACTCACCGCCACCAGCATGACGTTCATCACC
>DASVYI010000072.1:0-2485 GCA_036392275.1 Nitrosospira sp.
CGTGCCCCCATAGGTCTTGGCCAGCTCGACCGCCTCATTGATGACCGCCCGGTAAGGCATTTCCGGATGACTCTTGAGTTCATGGGTGCCCATTAACAGGATGGAGATCTCCACCGGACTGAGCTCCTTGAAAGGCCGGTCGAGATAAGGCTGGATCAGCGTTTCGAGTTCCGCCGCATCCCCCAGCACGCCTCGAAGCAATTCTCCAAAGTAGTCGCCATCTGTCTTCGCGAATTCACTGGTTTCATGAAGCTGCGCTGCGATGGTCCCGGCCGTGCCCCCGGCTACGCACCACTGATAAAGCCCCTGCAGGGCCAGCTCACGCGACAGGCGGCGTCGCGTTTTACGGCCCTTCCTGACTACATGACGCCCAGCAGTTTGTGCTACCGGACCCGCTACTTGCTTACCGAGTGATTTTTCTGGCGGTTTGGCCGGCGTCATTCAGTCGCTTCGTCCAGTTCTCTCAGCAGATTGGCCATCTCTATCGCGGCCTGAGCCACTTCCATGCCTTTCCGGCTCATGCGGGCCATGGCCTGGTCATCGGAATCCGTGGTGAGTATGCCATTGGCGATGGGAATCCCCGTGTCGAGCTGCACCGCGGCAATGCCGCTCGCCGACTGATTGGCCACGATTTCAAAATGGTAGGTTTCGCCACGTATGACCGCGCCCAGGGCTATCAGCGCGTCAAACTGATCCGACAAGGCCATTTTTTGCAATGCCAGCGGAACTTCCAGGGCGCCGGGAACCGTTACCAGCAGTATGTTCGATTCCTGCACACCCCGCTGTGCCAATTCGGCGGTGCACGCGCTGAGCAATCCGTCGGCCACGTCGATGTTGAATCGGCTCATGACGATGCCGATGTGCAAATCTTCGCCATCGAGATCGGGTTCAAATTCGAGTATGTTGTCATATCGTGCCATGTTCGCTCCTTAATAGCAAAAACCCGCTGTGCCGGCTGTGGGTAGGCGGTTCACCGCTTCCGCACCGGTTGAAACTGTTTTCCCGGGTTGAATATGCTCGCGGGTTATATTCACTTCCTCGGGTTAAATCAAATCCGGGCGATCCGTTCCAGTCCGCCCGCCGCGCCCTGTCTTTCCAGATACCCGGTTACCTCGAGCCCAAACCCCGCCATGCTGGGCATCTTGCGAGGAACGGCCAGCAGCCGCATCTTTCCGACGTTCAGGTCCTTCAGGATTTGCGCACCGATGCCATAGTCGCGCAAATCCGTCCGGACCCCGACATGGGGTCTGGATTTCGACGGGCTGACGCGCTCCAGCAACTCCGCCGCGCTTTCCCGCCGGTGAAGCAGCACGATTACGCCGCACCCTGCCTCCGCGATGATACGCAGCGTATCATTCACATTCCAGGACTGAGTATCGTCGCCGGCGTCGAGCAGATCGATGACCGAAAGCGGCTCATGCACCCGCACCAGCGTTTCGGTGTCCGGATCGATTTTGCCTCGTACCAGGGCAAGATGCGCGGCGTTGGCGGTCTTGTCGAGATAGGCAACCAGACGGAATTCACCGTAAACGGTCTGGATGGGGCGTTCGGCCACGCGCTTCACCAGACTTTCGGTGCGGCTGCGATAATGGATGAGATCGGCAATGGCGCCGATCTTGAGCTGATGCCTTGCGGCAAACTCAACCAGATCGGGCAGGCGCGCCATGCTGCCGTCTTCCTTCAGAATTTCGCAGATGACCGAGGCAGCGGTCAATCCCGCCAGATTTGCCAGATCGCATCCGGCCTCGGTGTGACCCGCGCGCACGAGCACTCCGCCGTTTTGCGCCATGAGCGGAAAAATATGCCCCGGCTGGATGAGATCCTCGGGTTTTGCGTCCCGGTTTACCGCCGCCTGCACGGTACGGGCACGGTCGGCCGCCGAGATGCCGGTGGTGACCCCGCTGGCCGCTTCGATGGACAGGGTAAAATTGGTCCCCAGCGGCGAGCGGTTGTCGGCTACCATCAGGGGAAGATTGAGCTGGCGGCAGCGCTCCTCGGTCAATGTCAGGCAGATCAGTCCGCGCCCGTGCGTCGCCATGAAATTGATTGCCGCCGGCGTGACGAAATCCGCCGCCATGACCAGATCGCCCTCGTTTTCGCGACTCTCTTCGTCCACGAGAACGACCATCCTGCCGGCTTTTATTTCGGCGATTATTTCCTGTATCGAACTAACGATCATGTCACTTAACCTGGGTGTCCGGACGTTCCGGCATTATCCGCTCACTCACAATCACTCGCATCACTCGCAATTACTTTTGCGCCATCAAGCGCTCCACGTACCGCGCAAGCATATCGACTTCCAGATTTACCTTCGCACCCGCTTTCAGATCCGCCAGCGTGGTCACTGCAAGCGTATGGGGGATGAGATTGACCTCGAACTCATCCCCTGCCAGCCGGTTGACTGTCAAGCTCACGCCGTTTACCGTGATTGAACCTTTGCGGGCAATATATTTCAACAACGGATGGGGTGCCTCGATCGCCAGCA
>DASVYI010000073.1:0-4867 GCA_036392275.1 Nitrosospira sp.
AACCGGTTTTGACTGTTTAGCTTCTCACGACGCGGAAATCGTTCCGGCCGAGGCCGGGAAGTGGATTCGAGAGGACGGCGGTGACCAGTACTTCACCATCAGTATCAATGTCGATCCAGGAAGCGGTGAGCTGTAATACCGATTGCTTAATATTTTTTTGGAATGCTAACAGTACGTGAAAACTGATGTGATCAAAGCGCTTGCAGCTGCGAGTGCAATTCTTGTCATGTCGCCGGTTTTCGCGCAACAACAGGAAGTAAAAGCCTCTTCCAGAATAGATGTTCCGTGCGTGCAGAATGCCATCGACATTCGCGATACTGCTTTGGCGAACATGGTAAACGATTGGTCGTCTTCCGCAAGAAATGCGCTGGAAACACGGCGCGAAGCGTTGAAGGATAGTTGGAGCATCACGGAATATAAAAAGCGGCGTACCGCTCAGCGGAAGGCGTGGAGTGACTATAAAAAGACGCTGCACAGCGTGAATGCCGGCAAGGCAAGAGAGCGAAGCCGCGCGTGGAAGCAATTCGATCATGATCGCAAGCTGTGTAAAGGTGCCTATTCACCCGAGATGATAACGGGCAGCACCTATGATGCGAACCTCTAGCAGCCTGTCGGACTTGAAGAATCGAAGCGAAAAAATGGCTGGAAGTAAGCTGGTTGGGACAGATTTTGACGATTTTGCAGGTCAATAGTTGTTCTATTGGTCAAAAAGCGGCGCAATATGGACCGTCCAGATGCTTTTGCAGTCGATTTCCTTTAAGTCCGGCAGGCTGCCACCAGATTCCCCCTTTCGTGGGAAAGACGGAAAAGACCCATTCTACGAGACGCCGGCCGTACGGCAAGTCAATGCGGCGAGTCAGTCCCGAAAATTCTGAAACTGAAGCGGAAATTCGGTAACGGATTTTTTAACCAGCTGTATGGCTTCCTGCAAGGTATCGCGCTTTGCGCCCGAAACACGCACCGCATCCCCCTGGATGCTGCCCTGTACCTTGAGTTTGCTATCCTTGATGAGCCTGATGATCTTTTTTGCCAGCTCGCTTTCGACGCCCGTTTTAACCGTGACCTGCTGTTTGACCTTATTGCCGCTGATTTTTTCTGCCTGCCCCTTGTCCAGGCAACGTACGTCAACGTTACGCTTGGCGAGCTTGGCCATAAGAATGTCCAGTACCTGGCCCAGCTTAAATTCGTCATCCGCAAAAATCGTTAGCGTGTAATCCGCCTGCTCCACGCGCGCATCAGATCCTTTGAAATCAAAGCGCGTGCCGACCTCCTTGTTTACCTGGTCAACAGCGTTTCTGACTTCCTGTTTATCCACTTCGGAAACGATATCGAATGACGGCATGAGCAATCTCCTGGCATCAAATGGGCACGTTATCTCATTATCTATTGACTTATTGGCGCTTTTTCAAATTGGCGGCAATACGCATCCGTAGCGCATTCAGCTTGATGAACCCCGCCGCGTCGGCCTGGTTGTACGCGCCTTTATCTTCCTCGAAGGTGGCAATGTGGGGATCGAACAGCGAATCTGTTTTAGAATCCCGCCCGACTACAATGACATTTCCCTTGTAGAGTTTTACGCGTACCCAGCCGTTTACGTGCGTTTGGGATGCATCAATCATGGTCTGCATCATCCCGCGCTCGGGGCTCCACCAGTAACCATTGTAAATCAGCTCTGCGTAACGCGGCATCAGCTCATCCTTCAGGTGAGCCACCTCACGGTCGAGGGTGATGGATTCGATTGCCCGGTGAGCGCGCAACATGATCGTGCCGCCCGGTGTCTCGTAACATCCCCTGGATTTCATCCCGACATAACGGTTCTCGACCAGATCGAGGCGGCCGATGCCGTGCTTGCCCCCCAACTGATTGAGTTTGGCGAGTATGCGAGCGGGTGAGAGTTTCTTGCCGTTCAGGGCGACGATGTCGCCCTGCTTGAATTCCAGATCGAGGTATTCCGCCTCGTCCGGCGCTTTTTCTGGGGACACGCTCCAACGCCACATCGATTCCTCGGGTTCTTGTGCGGGATCTTCGAGGATACGGCCTTCATAGGAAATATGCAGCAGATTGGCGTCCATGCTGTAAGGCGAGCCGCCCTTTTTCTTCATTTCCACCGGGATACCGTGCTGCTCCGCATATTTCAGGAGTTTTTCCCTGGAAGTAAGGTCCCATTCGCGCCATGGGGCAATGACCCGTATATCCGGTTGCAATGCGTAATACCCCAGCTCGAAACGCACCTGATCATTGCCTTTGCCGGTGGCGCCATGTGCGACTGCATCTGCCTTGGTTTTTCGTGCAATCTCGATCTGGCGTTTGGCAATCAGCGGACGCGCGATACTGGTACCCAGCAGATATTCGCCTTCATAAACGGTATTGGCGCGGAACATGGGAAAAACAAAGTCGCGCACAAATTCTTCCCGCAAATCCTCGATGAAGATTTCCTTCACGCCCAACTGCCTGGCCTTGGCACGCGCCGGCTCGACTTCTTCTCCCTGACCAATGTCCGCGGTAAACGTGACGATTTCACACTGGTAGGTATCCTGTAGCCATTTCAAAATGACTGAGGTATCCAACCCGCCGGAAAATGCCAGAACGACTTTCTCGACCTTAGCCGCATCGGCTCTTTTTGCTTTTCTCATGTTTGACTCGTTGATATAAATACGCGAACTAGTACTTTGCGAGACAACCTTACGTTTTTATCTTTCCCAACAATAAATATTCGATCAGCGCCTTTTGGGTATGCAGCCGGTTCTCGGCTTCTTCCCATACGATCGACTGCGGACCGTCGATGACCTCCGCCGCCACTTCTTCACCACGATGAGCGGGCAGGCAGTGCATGAACAGCGTGTCTCTCTTGGCACAAGCCATCATTTCCGGATCGACGCGAAAATTGGCAAAATCCTTTTTGCGCTCTTCGGTTTCCGACTCGAACCCCATACTCGTCCAGACGTCGGTCGTGACGAGGTCGGCATCCTTCACCGCGTCATGCGGATCGGCGAATTCTTCATAATGATCGGTACCGTAAAGCCCGGCACGTTCCGGCTCGACTTCGTAGCCGGGCGGGGTCGAGACATGCACATTGAAATCGAACACTTCCGCTGCCTGAAGCCAGGTGTTGCAAACGTTATTCGAATCCCCGATCCAGGCCACTGTCTTGCCGGAAATACTCCCGCGCTGCTCGATGAACGTGAAAATATCGCCCATGATCTGACAGGGATGATATTCGTCGGTCAGTCCATTGATGACGGGAACCCGCGAATGCGCGGCGAATCGCCGGATAATGTCGTGTTCGTAAGTGCGAATCATGACGATATCCACCATGCGGGAAATGACGCGTGCGGCGTCTTCCACAGGCTCGCCCCGGCCGAGCTGGGTATCCCTTGTCGAAAGATAGATGGCCGCCCCGCCCAACTGGTGCATACCCGCTTCGAACGACAACCGTGTACGCGTTGAATGCTTGTCGAAAATCATGGCCAGCGTACGGTCTTCCAACGGCCAGTAGCGGCGGTATTGCTTGAACTCATGCTTGATCCAGCGCGTACGCTCGAACAGATACTCGAATTCCTCACGGGAAAAATCGTTGAACTGCAAAAAATGCTTGATCTGCATAAGTTCGTGAATTACCGATTGGCAAATCCGATTCTCGAAAACAAATCGAGAAAAAATTCCAGGGTCTGCGTATGACGTTTATGTCGATTCTGACGCTGCCTCAAGCCAGCAGGAATTTTCTAATCATGGCGGACAGGATATTCACCACCTGCTCCGCCTCGCCCCGTTGCATCACCAGAGGCGGTAACAAGCGTACCACTCTATCCGATGTTACATTGATCAGGAGTCCTTGCCTCAACGCTTCTTTCACCAACTCGCCACAGGGCCGGGAAAGCTCGATGCCGATCATCAGTCCCTGGCCGCGAATTTGATTGACATCATGCAGGTCCGCCAGTTGCGCTTTTAACGTCGTACGCATGAAATCGCCCAGCTCCATCGAATTTCTTAGCAGATCCTCTTCTTCGATAACTTCGAGCGTCGTAAGCGCAGCGGCGCAGGCCAGTGGGTTTCCACCAAACGTGGAGGCGTGGTTTCCGGGCTTGAAAACATCCGCAGCAATTCCTTTGGCAAGACATGCGCCAATGGGAACACCCGAGCCCAGGCCTTTCGCCAGGGTTATCAAATCGGGAACGATGCCGCTGTGCTGAAAGGCGAACCATTTGCCGCTCCGCCCTATTCCGCACTGCACTTCGTCGAGCATCAGCAACCAGCCATTCTGATCGCACAGGTGACGCAAACCCTGCAAATAGTTCGCCTCGGGCACATTGACGCCTCCTTCGCCCTGGTACGGCTCAACCAGCACCGCGACAACATTCTTATTGTGAACTGCGACTTGCGCTACTGCCTCCAGGTCATTGTATGGAACCCGCGCAAAGCCCGTGAGCAGGGGCTCGAAACCGGCCTGCACCTTGCGGTTGCCACTTGCGGTCAGAGTCGCCATCGTTCGGCCATGGAACGATTTTTCCATCACGATGATGGTCGGCAAATCGATGTTTTTGCCATGCCCGTACAACCTCGCCAGCTTGATGGCGGCTTCGTTCGCTTCCGCGCCGGAATTGCAGAAAAAAGCATTGTCCATGCCGGACAGTGCCGCCAGTCTGCTGGCCAGTTCCTCCTGCTTTCCGATATGGTAAAGATTGGAAGTATGGATAAGGGTGCCGGCCTGATTGCAAATTGCCCGGACAAGCTTTGGATGACAGTGCCCCAGCCCACATACCGCAACGCCCGCAAGCGCATCGAGATAGCGCTTGCCCTCGATGTCCCATAACCACACGCCCTCCCCTTTCGCAAATGTAACGGGCAGGTGGAGGTAGGTATTCATCAG
>DASVYI010000074.1:0-3515 GCA_036392275.1 Nitrosospira sp.
AAGGACACATGCGCCGATCCGTGGGGATTGCCTTCCATCTCCTCGAAGTCGACAAATGCATCACCCAGTCCGATTGTCTCATCCTCTGACAGAACATCGATGGCGCTTTCCGTTCCGGTATCGAAAAGAGGCCGACGGACAATTCCCTGCACCCCGTCGGTTACCCAGAATTGTAGCGGGTTGCCGGATGAAAACCGGACCGTACCCAGTCTGCTGGATTCTCCGATGAAATCCTGGGTGAACAATCTTGGTGCAGGCCTGTCGAAACGCCAGTAGGGCAGGGCCACGCTGGGATCGATATTTTGCAGTTCCCGCTCCAGATCGAGCAGGTAAGCCCGGTGCCACGGCAGGAACCCGGGCTGGCCATGCGCTTCCGGAGAGCCCGCCGCGGTATGCATGTTACGGAAATCCGCGAAACGCCCCGTGCCCCTGTTGTTGAGCCTGGCAAACGCGGCGATGAACCGGTCACGCTCCGCGTCGGACAATTTTGTTGCATCCTTCCTGATCCGGACCATTAATGGGACTTCCGCGATCAGCCCAATCCCGGACCGGACCTGGATGGATACATCGCTATCGTCAAGGCTGGGCCTTCCAAATTTACCCGCAATAAAAAACTCGACCGAGGAGCCGCTTAACGGCAGTGTGAATGTCAGTTCCTCTACCGGCGATTCAGCGGGGCTGGCGTAAAAGACGATGCTGCCGCCCGAGTTTCCCGATTTGCCGCTGAGTGTTACGGCAGGGGCTTGCGTCGATCCCGCCGGATCAGTCAGCCTGATTTTGCATGGGGAGGGCGCCCAGGTAACGTATCGGGCTCGCGGGTCAGGGCTGTTATTGATCTGTAGCTCGATGTCCATTGATCACTCCAGTCCATGGAGCAGAAGAGAAACCATTTCATCGTAGCAGAGGGATCGCGAAAAACAAGTATTACCGATCGCCGCAAGCCGGCGCATGCCATTCGCCATGGCTCTGTTTGGCTCCGTTTCGTGCGATGCCTTATCGGTTTAACCGGGGCGGTTCCGCGAGGCCTGCCATGATGTCGATTACCGTTTCCATCCGGTTAAATTGGCAATGGCGGCGATCAGTTCACGCGGCTGGACAGGCATTGAAAGATGCGTCTGATAGCCGGCAAGCATGGCTTTTGTCCGGTCTTCGGGATAAGCAAATGCGGTCAACGCGATGGCGGGGGTTTTTCCGCCCTGGCTGGCAGGTAAATTTCTCACTTCGCGAATGAGCTGGAAGCCATCCTTCTCTGGCATGTCAATATCGCTAATCATCACATCCGGCTTCTGCCTTACCAGGATCGCCAGTGCTTCCTCAGCGCTGGCGGTGGTGACTACAACCGCCTTGCATTGAGTAAGAATCTCCTTCATGAATCCCAAGGCGTCCCGCTCGCCGGCAACGACGAGCACGTTTATCCCGGACAGCACGATGTGTTCGCCTTCTGCGGCCGTTGGCCGCGCTGGAGCGTGATCTCGATCTTTTCTGTCGCGGATCGGAGCGAGCGGAAGCGTTACAATGAACGATGCACCCTTGCCCTCGCCATCGCTTTTGGCTCGAACGGTTCCCCCATGGAGACCCACAAGCTGCTTGACAGTAGCGAGCCCCAGGCCGAGGCCGCCATAGTTCCGGGTGAGGGAAGAGTCCGCCTGGCGGAAGCGGTCAAAGACATGTGGCAGGAATTCAGGCTTGATTCCCAGTCCCGTATCGTTGATCCTGACCTCGAGATGCGAAGATACGCGCTCGACAATGATGTCGATACTGCCATCTGTTGGCGTAAATTTAACCGCATTGGAAAGCAGATTCCAGATTACCTGCTGGAGCCGATTGTGATCGCCCAAGACCATTCCTGCCCCACGGTCAATTTTTGTTCGAAGGTGTATTCCTTTGACTTCTGCAGCCGGGGCCACGGACTCGACCGCCGCCTCGGTGATGCTTGCCAGATCCAGCCGCTGGATGTCCAGCCTGATCTTTCCCGAGATGATGCTGCTCATTTCGAGAAGATCCTCGATCAGCTTATTTTGCGCATGGGCATTTCGCTCGATGATCTCCAGCCCTCGCTGAATATGTTCTTTACTCATCGTTCCCTGCAGGATGAGCTGGGACCATCCAAGGATCGCATTGAGGGGCGTCCGGAGCTCATGCGAGAGCGTTGCGAGGAAATCGTCCTTCAACTGATTGGCGCGTTCGGCTTCGTTCCTGGCACTGCGTTCATTCTCGAGAAGCTGTCTTCTCTCTTCGTCCGCTCGCTTGATCGTATCGATGTCCGTGCTCGAACCCACCCACATCGATATATTCCCCTTGGTGTCGCGTTTGGCCCGGGCCCGGATCAAATGCCAGCGGTATTCCCCGTTGGCTTGGCGGAAGCGGCATTCCATCTGAAAAGGTTCGCCAGTTCTCAGCGAATTTCGCCAGCGTCCGGCAGTCTCATCCACCTCTGCGGGATGGACAAGTCTTATCCATTCCCAGCCTTTCATCTGTTCGGAAGCAAGCCCCGTGTAGCCCGACCATTGCTGGTTGAAATAATCCAGTGCACCGTCAGGTCGGGCGGTGAATATTTTCTGAGGCATTACCTCAGCCATGAAGCACAGGCGCTCACCGCTTTCCCGCACCGCTTCTTCAGCACGGGTGCGCGCCGTCACGTCCCTGAAATTCCAGACGCGGCCTATGCTCTGCCCCTCGCTGTACTGGATTTGAGATAGCCGCTCAAACACTCTGCCATCGACAAGCTCCAGTAAATCATAGCTGTCCGCCGGCCACGACCGGTAGATTTCCGCTGTTCTCTCCAGGAACTGCTGCGGGGCCGGCAAATACCTGGAGCAGAACCGAAGAAGGTGTTCGTGTTTTCCCGTATCGAGCACATTGCGGGTAATCCCCCACATCTGCAGATACCGTTCGTTGAAGTGAAGCACATGGCCTTCCCTGTCGGTGACCAGAATCCCATCGGCGGTCGCTTCGATGGTTGCGCGCAGGATGGAAAGAGAATGATCAAGTTGTTTTATTCTCTCTCCCAATGCTTTTTGCGGTTGCCCGAATTCCGGTTCCGCAGGCAGGCATTCCTGAGGCATGATATCGGAGGTCTGCAACGCAATAGAGGGCAGTAATCTTTTCCCATTATCGTCCACGACGTTCCCCCGCATTGATTAAGGAATCTCTGAATAAGCCCCACAAAGTGTGATGACGGCTTTGTAGAGGTCCCTTATATACCTGCAACGAGCCGGCCTTATCGCGCCAGAGCGTCAAATATCCTCTGGCAATAACGGTAGTGTCTTGTAGAAGTTTCTTCTATTCGGTTTCGCACAGAACGAGACGCCTTTCGCAAGCAAAGGGCACTAAAAAATTGTTTGAGGGCCTGTTAACAGTTTTTTCGTGCGCAACCCGAAGGGATGGGACGGATTTCATCCAGCCCTTCGTTACTCGCCGCTTACAGACGCCTACTCTGCCACGCGGCTCATGCCTCGTTCTGGACGAAATCCGTCGCCATCGCAGGTGCGAAATAACTGTTAACTGGCTGTAGA
>DASVYI010000075.1:0-1871 GCA_036392275.1 Nitrosospira sp.
CGTTGCCGCGCCAAAAGCGCGGTTCTGACGCCCGGATACGCGGCAATTTGCGAAGCCGCGTTGCTGCATGCTTCCATACGAATTGCGCTGGTAACGTTTTCGTTTTGGAGCCGGATTTCCCCACCCTCAAAGACGACATCCAGTCGCGCGGCAATGTCACTCAGTGTTTTTTCATCGTTCAGATCGGTCCCGGACCGTATCGCCACAAGCGCCACCAAACGGTAAAGGGCACCACTGTCGAGATAGTGAAAACCCAGTTTTTCCGCCACTCGTTGCGCAACCGTACCCTTTCCCGAAGCCGATGGGCCGTCGATCGCAATAACCGGAGCATTATCGATACTCATATTCCCAACCTGAAAAAAGCATGATCAAACCTGAACTATGGATGTGAATTTCTCGAAATAATCGGGAAAAGTCTTGCCCACGCAGTCCGGATCGTTTATCCGCACCGCGGCACCCAGACAGGCCAGCGAAAAGCACATGGCCATCCGGTGATCTTCATAGGTATCTATGGCCGTATGCGCAACCAGCCCTCGGGCCGGGGGCGTGATACGCAGGAAATCAGGGCCTTCGTCGACGGCAGCGCCCAATTTGCGTAGCTCTTTCGCCATCGCTGCAAGGCGATCGGTTTCCTTTACACGCCAGCTGCCGATATTCCTGAGCGTCGTGGGGCCATGGGCGAACAGCGCCACCACTGCGAGCGTCATGGCCGCATCCGGAATATGATTGCAATCAAGATCAACCGGCCGCACATGGCCTGAATGGGGCGCGCGCGCCTCGATCCAGTTATCGCCCAGCCTGATATCGGCGCCCATTTCCCGCAGCGCATCGACAAAACGAAGATCGCCCTGAAGACTGCCATGCCCCACTCCTTCTACCCGGACAGGCCCTGCACCGATAACGCCTGCAGCGAGGAAATATGAAGCGGAGGACGCATCTCCCTCGACAAAAATCTCACCGGGGGTGCGATAGCCTTGACCGGAGCGCAAAGTGAAACGCCGCCATCCCTCGCGCTCGACCTGCACGCCAAACCGTGCCATCAGGGCAATAGTGAGTTCGATATAAGGCTGCGAAATCAACTCTCCCGCGACGGTTATGGCGGGTTTCCCGCCAGCCGCGGATGCGGACAAGGGGAGCGCCATGAGTAAACCGGTCAGAAACTGACTGGACACATCGCCCTTCACCGTTATCGCGTTTGAACAAATGCCGGCGGGCCTGATTTGCAGCGGGGGAAAACCGTCAGCGCCCAGATAGGTGATATCCGCGCCCCACTGCCGCAGCGCGTCTACGAGGTCGCCTATGGGACGCTCATGCATGCGAGGTACCCCGGATAACCGGTAATGACCCTGCGCCAGCGCCAGTGTGGCGGTCAGCGGGCGAAATGCTGTGCCTGCGTTGCCCAAAAACAAATCGGCTTCACCAACCGGAAAACGCAGGGGATACTTCCCCGCTATACCGTGCACGCGATAATGACCTTCACCGGCCTCCTGAACGATGGTTACCCCCAGCGTTCGCAGGGCTTCCAGCATGCGCGCGGTATCGTCGGAAACCAGCAGGTCACGAATTTCGGTAATACCATCCGCCAGCGCGGCAAGCAACAAAATGCGATTCGAAATGCTCTTGGAGCCGGGCAGGCGCACCATGCCTCGAGCGGTCCTGGCCGCCGGGAGATCGATAAAATTCATTTCCGGTGCGCGGAAGAAATCTTCCGCAATGGATGGTTTAACAACCTGGATACCACTTGGGACAACGGGATCCACTTGGCCACTTGGAGTGATGCAACCGATCCTTTTGGAACGGGCATGATGCAGGAACCCATTTTGGCCCCAACGATTGGTTACCGGCCATAAAATCAATTATTGTAGCATTAC
>DASVYI010000076.1:0-3301 GCA_036392275.1 Nitrosospira sp.
ATTGAATTTCATTCTCGCAATAATGCGCTGTCATCGCGGCGTGGATTTCAAATCAACTGGGAGACCTTGATGGAAAAGTATTTCCGCACCCCTATTACGGTCGTGGTTCTGGCTGTCTGCTCGTTTTTTTCAGCACAAGCCGCTTTAGCCGACAAACCGGCGGCCGGGATCGGTTACACCAAGGCGCCAGTTTTTACTACACAGGAAAAAATCGTCTTCACGCTGAGGACCAGCTATGGCGATTTGTGGAAGCATCGCGCGCCGCCCAATACCGAAGTGCCTGAGGACATCAAGGAATTCGAATCGCCGGGACAGCTTTCCTGGACCGATAGTCAAGGCAAGCACGATCTGCCGGTGCAGGTACACTTGCGTGGAAATACCAGTCAGGTGGCATCGCAATGCCCCTTTCCGAAAATGACCCTGAGTTTCGAAAAGGGCCAAGGCGAAGAAAGGGTTTCGAAAGGGACGCTGTTTGATGGCTTGAAAACCATCGGGATAGGGACGCATTGCGGCGGCAAACCCGGTTCTTCAGTACGTTTTCATCGTGTCTGGGGAGGGCTTTCACCACACCGGGAAGCGCTCATTTACAAGGTGCAGGAGATCCTTTCCATACCGGGTTTTCAGGCGGCGCCGGCAAGCTTCAGCTATATCGACAGCAAAACCGGAAAAGGGCCCGTTGAGCCGCAGCCAAGCGGATTCGTGGTGGATCGGCCGATGCCCGGATTTTTCCTGGAAGATATCAAAACCTTTGTCAAATATGCGGATGGCAAGGAGATCCGTGCCGCGGATGCGAGTCTCAAGGATCCGGACAAGCCCTATATCTTCACCAGCGTCGCGAATGCCCAAAGGGATGCGCGTGCTGCCGGTTCAACCATCGAACCCATCGATCCAAAGGATATCATCCGTATTCTGCTTTTTCAGGCGCTGGTCGGCAATTATGATTGGGAACTGCGCATTTTGCCCGATGATATCCCCGATTCACAGGCGCTCTGGAACATGAAGGTTGTTGAAGCCGATGGCAACTGGATAGTTTTTCCCTACGACTATGATCTGGCAGGCTGGGTAAAAGCCGACAGTTCCCCGCCCGAATTACCCGACCTGACGGATAGCCGTTTTTTCAAGCCCAGTGATATTTCCGTGGTCGTGGACGAGTTCAAGCAAAAACGGCCGGCCATCGAGGCGCTGGTGGATGATTTGGCGAAAGAAGATAGTAGCGGCGCGCGCAGTATAAAGATGCAGATCGGTTCCTTCTATGATGCTTTGGCAAGAAAGTTTCGTTGATTAGGGCCTGTTAACACTTATTTCGCGCCCGCGTTTTTCGTGCGCGACCCGAAGGGATGGGACGGATTTCGTCCAGCCCTTCGTTATTCGCCGACTCACCGCTTACAGGGAGAGGCCCACTCTGCCGCGCGGCTCATGCCTCGTGCTGGACGAAATCCATCGCCTCGCGGGTGCGGAATAAGTATTAATAGGTGCTGAATATTTCAGAAATATTTCTGCTTGCGCTAAAGTTTCATTGAAGATGGCCGTTGTCTGAAAGAAGCGGAGCACACCGGCGGCCGGCACAGTCTCGTGTAGCGGTCGGCGCATTTCTTCAAGCCGTTCTGGCGAGAGAACCATTAGTTGTCATGTAGGAAATTTTCCTACACAGAATTCCTGTCATTCCCTACCCGCAAATCGGATGCATTCCGGTTTTACGACGCTGTACGGTTGAGCACAATGGCGTCATCACATTGATGGGGAGAAAAAATGAAATCCAATGAATTGACAACCGAAATCAAGGAACTCAATCTGACATATCTGATGCTCGCTCAACAGATGGTTGCCGTTGACAAGGATATGGCGATTTTCAGGCTGGGAATAAGCAAGGACATCGCCGATATACTCGAGGCGTTGACACCGGGACAGATCCTCAAGCTGTCGAACTCCAATATGATGCTGTGCCGGATACGTTTTGATGACAATCTGGTGTTTGGCATGCTGGCAAATTACACCAAGGACAAAGCCATGGCGCAATCCCATGCGGCCATTCTGATGGCGGGCCAGCCAGCCGAAGAGATTTCCTGAGTACCACATCAACGACGGGACCAATCATGAGAAAAAAAAGCGTCGTATCGGAAGCCAGAGAAATTCAGACTGCGATCGAAATGATTTATCTGGGCGCCCGCCTGCAGTTGCTGGAAAGCGAAACCAGCCTGAGCCGCGAGCGTCTAATCAAGCTCTATAAAGAATTGAGGGGAGTGTCTCCGCCCAAGGGCATGCTGCCGTTCTCGGCCGATTGGTTCTTGACATGGCAGCCCAATATCCATTCTTCCGTATTTATCGATATCTATCAGTATCTGATCAGACATGCCGATTGCCGGGGTGTCGCAGCGATCGTCAAAAGCTACAAGCTCTACCTGGAACACTGCAAGACGACGGAGATGGAACCCATATTGAGCCTTACCCGCGCCTGGACGCTGGTACGGTTCTTTGAGGCCAGAATGCTTCAAACCACGCCGTGCACCCAGTGCGGTGGTCATTTTGTGGTGCACAGCAATGATTTGCATGCGCGTTTTACATGCGGCCTGTGCCATGTACCGTCGCGCGCCGGCAAGACAAATAAGTCACGCGCGGCCGCACTTGCGGTAGCGGCAGCCTCCCAGGGTTTGTTAAAAGCTCCCGGCATCATCCCTCCTGCTTTCGGCCGCTAACCCTCCAAGGTGGCCGGAAGCTTTTTCTTCCGGTAAGCGCAGGCGATGTTCTCTCCTTTTATCGCCTGCGCTACAAAACGGAAGCCGCCTGTAGGGCCGTTAGCCTCTCATTGAAAAACTATCGGGCCTGGCTGACGCTTTCGGGCTTGGCTGAGGCTAGTCAGAGAAATCCTGTCTTTTTTACCCCCTTTCTTTCTTAAAGTTAACCGGCACCCGGCCGTTACAAGAGAGAGGAATTCATCGCAATGATTTGCTGACGCCTCGGTGCGGTAGTTTCGATCGCCGCACGGTACAAAAGCAAAACACAAGACGTGGTCAAGGTGCAAGCCAGCGATCAAAACATCAGTTCAAAAATCAGGTGACATCGGTCAATGCTGGTCATAATCGGAGTTATCATCGTTCTCGGGTCGGTCTTTGGCGGGTATGTACTCGCCGGAGGCCATATCGCTGCGCTGTACCAACCCCTCGAACTTCTGATAATCGGTGGTGCGGGGGTAGGCGCATTTATCGTGGGCAATACGCAGAAAGCCCAGAAAGCGACATTGAAGGCTTTGCCAAAGGTGCTTCGTGGCGCCAAATACACCAAAGCCATTTATATGGACCTCATG
>DASVYI010000077.1:0-1937 GCA_036392275.1 Nitrosospira sp.
AGTCAGCATCCCAGTAACCCATTTTTTTGTATGGAATGACGCCGGATTTATAGCGGTCCTTGCCGGTTATTTCTTGACTCATGTCGGTTCTCCTCGTAAGGGGTAGATAAAGGTACTACGGAAACAGATTGTAATCGGAACCATTATAAATAACAGTCACATGTTTTAATTGTTATGATAATATTTTCCTTATGGATCGCCTATCGCCATTTAACTGGACGATATCTGACATCACGAACTCGATTTCTGCAAAAACATGCTGCACATTACCTTGAGGCAGTTAAAAGTCTTCGAATCAGTCGCCCGCAATCTGAGCTTTTCCCGCGCCGCTGAAGATCTCCACCTGACCCAGCCCGCGGTTTCCATGCAAATCAAGCAGCTGGAGGATAACATTGATTTGCCGCTGTTCGAGCAGATGGGCAAGAGAATCTATCTGACCGATGCCGGACGTGAACTTTATCACTACAGCCGCGCCATTTCTCAACAATTGGCCGACATGGAACTCGCGCTCGACGAGTTGAAAGGTCTGGAGCGGGGGAAGCTCAATATCTCCGTGGTAAGCACCGCCAATTATTTCGCGCCGCATTTATTGGCCAAGTTTTGCCAGCGTTATAACGGCGTTACGGTAAGCCTTAATGTTTCCAACCGGGAAACCGTGCTGAGACAATTGTCCGATAATGTGATCGATCTCGCCGTGATGGGTCAGCCGCCGGATGACCTGGACATCATCAGCGAGTCTTTCATGGAAAATCCGCTCGTGGTCATCGCCCCGCCGGGCCATTCCCTGTGCAAGGCGCGCCGCATCCCGGTAAAGCGGCTTGAGCGGGAAACATTCCTGGTGCGCGAACCCGGCTCCGGCACGCGGAGCGCAATGGAGCGTTTTTTTGCCGCACATCAGATATCCCTCAACAAGGGCATGGAAACGGACACCAATGAAGCCATCAAGCAGGCGGTGCAGGCGGGGATGGGGCTCGGCATCATGTCGCTACATACCGCCGAACTGGAATTGAAGACCAGGAGGCTCAGGATTCTGGATGTGCAGGATTTTCCCATCATGCGACATTGGCATGTGGTGCATCGAAGGAACAAGCGTCTCTCGAGCGTGGCGCAGGCATTCAAGGAATTCCTGTTGAAGGAGGCCCCGGATCTGATGCCAAAAGCATAGAAACGAAAGAGGCGGAGGTGGCGGGAAAAGTATTTTCTCGTCTCAAATTCGCCGGGACCGCGGCGTGATGCGGGGTCAGCGCCGGCGTATCAGGATTTTTCCTTTGAGGAGGACGGGTTTTCTGCCGCGGTCTGCCCGGTTTCAGCCGCTGGACGCCTCCCGAGGTGAGCGATCCTGCCAATCATCGCAAAAAAAAGCGGTACGAAAAAAATTGCGAGAAATGTCGCGGTCAGCATTCCCCCGAATACACCCGTTCCGATCGAATTCCGGCTCGCAGCGCCAGCGCCTGTGGCGACTACGAGCGGAAATACACCGAGAATGAAGGCCATCGACGTCATGATGATAGGCCGGAAACGCAGATGTGCGGCATCCAGAGCCGCGTCGTGCAGCGACTCGCCCGCGGCGTAACGCTGACTGGCAAACTCGACGATAAGGATCGCATTTTTGGCGGCCAGTCCGATCAATGTCACCAATCCGATCTGAAAATAAATGTCGTTGGTGAACCCGCGCGTCCAGATGGCGAGCAGTGCGCCCAGGATTCCGAAGGGTATCGCAAGGATGACAGCGAACGGAATGGACCAGCTTTCGTACAAGGCGGCCAGCACCAGGAAGACCATGAGCATGGCAAAGGCGAACACCACGACGGATTGCCCGCCAGCCTTGCGTTCCTGGAAAGATATCCCGCTCCAGTCGATCGAGTAGCCTTTGGGGGTCAGAATTTCGTCCGCCACCTGTTCCAGCGCGTCGAGTGCCTGACCCGAGCTGTATCCCG
>DASVYI010000078.1:0-2253 GCA_036392275.1 Nitrosospira sp.
TCCGGGAGCCGGTTCCTGCGGCGGTATGTACACCGCCAACAGCATGTCGTCGGCCTTCGAAGCGATGGGAATGAGCCTGCCCTATTCTTCCACCATGGCGGCGGAAGACGATGAAAAGGCTGAGAGTGCCGCCCGCTCGGCGGAAGTCCTGGTTGAAGCGATCAAAAAGCAGCTTCGCCCGCGTGACATTATCACCAGAAAATCCATTGAAAATGCGATTGCCGTAATCATGGCGGTCGGCGGTTCGACCAATGCCGTATTGCACTTCCTCGCCATTGCACACGCGGCGAAGGTGGAATGGACGATCGACGATTTCGAACGCATGCGCGGCAAGGTTCCGGTGCTGTGCGATCTGAAGCCCTCGGGACGCTATGTCGCGACCGATTTGCACAAAGCGGGAGGCGTCCCCCAGGTGATGAAAATGCTGCTCGACCATGGCCTGTTGCATGGTGATTGCGTCACCATAAGCGGCCAGACCGTCGCGGAAACCTTGAAGGATGTCCCATCGCAGCCGCGCAAGGATCAGGATGTCATTCGGCAATGGGAAAATCCACTTTATGCGCAGGGCCACCTCGCCATACTCAAGGGCAATCTTTCCACCGAAGGCTGCGTCGCGAAAATAACCGGGGTGAAAACGCCAAAAATAACCGGGCCGGCACGGGTGTTCGAATCGGAAGAAGCTTGCATGGCGGCCATCCTTGCGCGCAAGATCCAGCCGGGCGAAGTGGTCGTCATACGCTACGAAGGACCCAAAGGGGGACCCGGCATGCGCGAAATGCTTTCACCCACCTCTGCCCTTATCGGAGAAGGGCTGGGAGATTCCGTCGGGCTCATCACCGACGGCCGCTTCTCGGGCGGGACCTACGGGATGGTCGTGGGTCACGTCGCGCCCGAGGCGTTCGTGGGCGGAACGATCGCGCTCGTGCATGAGGGCGATTCCATCACCATCGACGCGGAACAACGGCTGCTGCAACTGAATGTTCCGGAAGAAGAGCTGGCGCGGCGCCGCGCCGAATGGAAGCCACCCGAGCCACGCTATGCACACGGCGTGCTGGCGAAATATGCGAAACTGGTTTCAAGCGCCAGCCGCGGAGCTGTCACCGATTGACCGGTAAGATTGATGATCCTAAATCCGCCCTACAGCAAGCTCACCAAAAAGATGAAGATCAGGTTTCTCAAAAAGTCCTTGTGGATCATAGCGGTAAACTGAAAAACGAGCGGTCAACTGCCGGATTTAGGATCATAGGATATGCCCAACCATCTGGCCGCCGAAACCAGCCCTTACCTGCTCCAGCACGCGGATAATCCGGTGGACTGGTATCCATGGGGCGAGGAGGCGCTCACACTCGCCCGTGCGCAGAACAAACCGATACTGCTTTCCGTCGGTTACTCGGCCTGCCACTGGTGCCACGTGATGGCGCACGAATGTTTTGAAGACGCGGAGGTTTCCGCCGTGATGAATCGCCATTTCATCAATATCAAGGTGGATCGTGAAGAGCGCCCCGACCTCGATCAGATCTATCAGACTGCGCTGTACATGCTCACCCGGCGCAGCGGGGGCTGGCCGCTGACCCTGTTTCTGACGCCTGACCAGAAACCATTTTACGGCGGCGTATATTTTCCAAAAAAGCCGCGCCATGGCTTGCCGGGTTTTCTCGATTTATTGCCGCGTGTAGCGGAAGCTTATTATGAACGCGGCGCCGACATCGAACGCCAGAGCGCATCACTGCGGAAATCATTCGCCAACCTGTTGCCGCCGGAAGGTGCCGCCTCATCGGAATTTTCCCGGGAACCGCTGGAGCATGCGCTTGCAGAGCTGGAAAACCGGTTCGACCCCGTGAATGGAGGCTTTGGCGATGCGCCAAAATTTCTTCATCCCGCGGAACTGGAATTTTGCTTGCGCCGTTATTTTATCGAGGGCAACCGCAAAACGTTGCACATGGCAACCCACACTCTGCAAAAAATGGCTGAGGGCGGTATCTATGACCAGCTCGGCGGCGGATTCTGCCGTTACAGCACGGATCAGGCCTGGCGCATTCCCCATTTCGAAAAAATGCTTTATGACAACGGGCCTTTGCTGCGGCTCTATGCCGACACATGGGTCGCCACGGAAGACCCCTTGTTCAAACGCATCGTGGAGGAAACAGCCGCATGGGTGATGCGCGAGATGCAATCGCCGGGCGACGCAACCGGTTCGACAGGATCGAAAGGGGGTTATTACTCGGCATTGGATGCCGATTCCGAAAACAGGGA
>DASVYI010000079.1:0-3783 GCA_036392275.1 Nitrosospira sp.
AAAGCGCTTGCCGCATGACCGGTAATATCGATCCTTTGTGTCCGATTTTCCAGCGACAGGCCGAAACCGCCCCTCTCCCTTTCTCTTCCTCTTTCCGTTCCGTTGTGAGTGCATTGCAGCGCGAGCAGGTACGCCAGCCCCATGCAGATGCACTGGCGATAACGTTTGGCGCGCTTTTCATCTGACCTCTGCACCGCTATTGCGCAGGCATCGTTGAGACCCTCCAGGGCGCAGGCCACTTCCACCGATACCTGGCGGGCCGGGTAGCGCTCGATATCCTCGTAGAATCCTCGTCCGATGATCCGGTCGTGCATGCGGCAGACATAATCGGCGGCATCCTGTTTGATCCCGGGGTTCGGAGTGCACTCGAACAGGAGGCGGCACGCCTGCGACTGCCAGTTGGCGAAGAAGACGAGCAGGTCGTCCGCTACGCGACCACGCCGGAAGTACTGCGCGTCATAATGGAAGAAGCCTTGTTCCGCGCTTTGGAGGTACCGGGTATCCGGAAACTGCCGCCAGGTTTCCAGAAGGGCGAGCATGGCTTCGCCGGCGTACAGTTCCTCTCCCTCGTCCGGCAGGTCGTGGAAGTACACCTTGTACGATCCGTCCGGCCTCTGCTGCCGGAGTATCCCCTCGGCGAGGGCGGTGATCTGGCTGGCCCTGCTGGGTGGCGGGGCGTGTAGCAGGGCCAGGATCATGAAAGCGCTGTGAGCGATCGACGAGGGCTCCCCCAGGCGGCCGGGGTCGAGGATCAGGTATCCGTTGCGTTCGGCGAGGTAATCACCGTAGTGTCGCAATGACTGCTCGATCAGTGGCCGCAGTTCGTGCCTGCTCAGAAAACTGCCGAGCATTTCCACGTCCCATACCGAGGCGATGTCCCGGATGGGGGATTTCTCGCAGACAAAGGTATCTGACTTGGGGATGTAGAGGTACTCAAACATCCCTGTAGCCGGATTGATCATGCCTTCGTACCACCGGTGGATGAGCTCCAGGCGCTGTGTCAGCAACTCTGCTTTTTTCATGGTTTGTCCCTCCCCAATCATTCAACCGGATAATCCTAAATCCGGCAGTTGGACAGGGCGGAGTGCACGGTTTTTGGGGTGCGGGGCAAGGCGCAACGACGCGGAATGGTCATTCCATTCCAAGGAGTTGCAACGCCACCCTGTGCCGCAAAAACCGTCCAATCTGCCCTGTAGCGAACTCACCAAGAAGGTGAACATCAAGTTTCGCAAAAAGTCTTTGTGGATCATAACGGTAAATTGAAAAACGAGCGGTCAACTGCCGGATTTAGGATAGTGCATACAGAAGTGTGAAACAATCAATAGGGCTGCCCATTGATCGAGCATCGCTTTTCGGAGAATATAGAGAACATAAAGAATTCAGCCATCAGGAAGTGTTTTGGCAAAAGGCACTCCGGAAAGCTTTCTACCTATCTTACTTTCTGCTGCTGCCGCTCATGACAATACAAATGAAGCATGACTACAGTGAATGATTCGCCAATCCGACTGGTGATTCATGGCGGCGCCGGCGCTATCCGGCGCAGCAAGCGGGCAAAGGAACGCGAACAGCCTTATATGCAGGCGCTTGCGCAATCACTGACCGCTGGCTACGCGGTGCTTCAAGCCGGCGGCAGCAGCATCGATGCTGTAACCGCGGCGATCGTCGTGATGGAAGATTCGCCCCTGTTCAATGCTGGCAAGGGTTCGGTGTTCAGCCATGCCGGCCGCATCGAACTGGAAGCGTCGATCATGGATGGTTCCACGCGCATGGCCGGCGCAGTTGCCGGGGTGACAACGATTCGCAACCCGATCCGTGCCGCACGTGCCGTGATGACGAAGAGCTCGCACGTGATGCTGATAGGCGAGGGCGCTGAAATCTTTGCTGCCAAGCAGGGTCTGGAGATCGTCGATCCATCCTATTTTTATACGCAGTACCGCTGGGACCAGTTGCAAAAAGCCATCGCCAGGGAACGTGTGGTGCGCGATCACGATGTGGATCCCGATACGCTACAGCCTGGCACGGATGAAAAACGCGGAACGGTCGGGGCCGTGGCGCTGGATCGCTATGGCAATCTCGCCGCCGGCACCTCGACCGGCGGGCTCACGAACAAGCGCTTCGGGCGTGTCGGGGATTCGCCAATCATCGGTGCCGGAACCTACGCGGACAATCGCTCGGTTGCGGTATCCGCGACCGGCACCGGAGAAATGTTCATCCGCACGGTGGCTGCGTTCAACACAGCGGCACAGGTGCGGTTGCTGCACATACCCATTGCCGAAGCGGCCGATAACACGCTGGCGGAAATCGCCGCCATCGGCGGTGATGGCGGTTTGATCCTGCTGGACGCCAGAGGCAATTATGCAATGCGTTTCAACACCAGCGGCATGTACCGCGGCACCATCGGCAACGATGGCATGGCGCAAACAGGTATTTTCCGGGAGACCGAAACACCGGCAATCCATTCCCGCGCATCCCCAGTCTGCAATACTGATGCAATACAGTAAACCCGGGCGGCTGGGCTGGTGACGCAGGGCTCAGTCTCCAGTCGCGGCAATGTTTGTTGCGGGAGGGGTGAACGCGAAATGCCCGAACACGGGAAAGTGATCGGACAGTTCGTAGTCGGCTCGAAAGAACCCAAAGGGAATCCGGGAACGGGGAATCAGCGTTTCGATGGTCGCGCTTACGGGCTGAAGGTGACGGTTCGACACGAGCACATAGTCGAGATACAGGCGGTCGCCAGCGCGCCGGTTGATGGTTGAGTCTATGGTGTAAGGATGTCCGGACGGCCGCGGATACCATGCGTCCAGAACGCGCAGCATCGCCGCGTACTCGTCAGCATCATGCTTGTCCACGTTGAGATCACCGGCGATGAAGACGGGCTCCGTGCCCGCGATCCCGCGGCTATCAATGAACGACTTGATGATACCCAGCTGCTGCATTCGCGTTTGCTGATGCTTCACCTCTCTGCCGGCCTGCATGTGAGATGCGAAGACATGATAGGTCCGTCCGTGCTTCGCGAAACCCGCGTAGAGAACGCCTTTGTCAGCCCAGCAATCTCCCCCGTTGCAGACGTCGCCGTAGAGGCGCTGTGCCTCGACAGTGATGGGCCAGCGGCTCACCATGATGACTCCACCGTCCTGCCTGAACCCACTGTCCGCGCCGAGGATTCTCGTCTGGTACGGATATTCCCCCCGCAAGTCGGTCAAGAGCTGGTTACGCACCGTATCATCGAAGGCCTCAGAGAAGACAACGACATCGAATCCGCGCAGCTTTGAAGGCAGCATCGCGCCGCGATCAGCCTGGTCGTCGGCAAACAAACCTTTCGGACGCATGTAGATATTGTAAGCCAGCACATTGAAGCTGCGGGTAACGTCATGGCTTCGCTCGATAATTCCGTTACCGGCCGAAGCGTCACTCATTATGACGAGTAGCAGGGCCAGCATCCAGAGCGCGCTCCGGAGATGATGCCTTGCAACGAAACTGGTTTCAGTCATGGCCAACCCCCCACGGCCGCAAGGTTTGACCGGTTCTGCTCGACCGGTGTCTATCGCAGGTAGTTGAGTCAATTTGTGAAGTATCCGCGCTGGCCCGGTTTGTTTGTACCGTCATCTGTCACAAGACCCAGGTAAGGAAAAAATCCAGGAAAAGTCGCTATCGTAGTGTTTTCGGGAGGATTTGTGAATGTGCGCCAATGGTATTGGACGCTTGCCTGACAGGCAGAATCGGCTTATCGGCCTGGAAGCGTGGGGGATGAAAGTAGCTATCCTTAAGTGTCTAACGCTTATC
>DASVYI010000080.1:0-5386 GCA_036392275.1 Nitrosospira sp.
GGCAGACCTATCACGCAGGCGAGCGATCCCGCAATGGCGGTGCAGCAACTGAATGATGAAATCGCAAATGGATGAAATTCCAGATGGATGAAGTCGAAAATGGATGAAATCGCATCCTTGCCGCACCAGTAAATCCCTGTCTCCTCCATCCCACTCCTTTCGCCACTGGTTCTTTTCCTTGACTCTTTCTAGATGGCTTGCCTTGCGGCCGCAGCGTCTGTCTGGCTTGGCATAATTCATTATCTGGCAATCGCACATTTAAGGTTGGGTCTTCATGTTGCGAATCTCCCTGCTTGCGAGTAGAGTAAGAAAGGAGGGTGTATTTTGGATTTCTTCTTAAGTCCCAAACGTCCCAAACGCTGGAGGATCAATATCATGCCTGACTATCGCATTCTTCCGGCACAGCGCCTGGCAGGCGCTGTCCGGGTAGTTTCTCTAGTTCCGCCTAAATCCGTAACCCTGGCATCTCCCGCGCTCGAGGTCATGACCGATTTACGACACGTCCAGGCTGGCGTTACCGAACCTCATACGACGATGGAAGCTGCGAACATATACATGATGCATCGCGGCATACGCTCATTGCTTGTGCTGGATCAGGACAAGCTCCTCTGCGGCATTCTCACCGCAACCGATATTCTTGGCGAAAAACCGCTTCGATTCATTCAGCAGCGCCAGGTAAAGCACAACGAAATTCTGGTCTCGGATATCATGACTCCACTTGATCGACTGGAGGGCATTCCGCTAAAAGTAATCCAGACCGCCAGGGTGGGCGACGTTGTCACAAGCTTGCGCGATAGTGGACGGCAGCATGCCTGGGTGATAGAGAACGATGCTGAAGGTAAACCCGTGGTGTGCGGTATTTTTTCCTTGACTCAGATCGAGAAGCAGCTCGGTGCTGTCATTCCGCCCACGGAAGTTGCAAAAACTTTTGTCGAAATTGAGGAAACACTGATTCATTGATTGTGGAGCAGGGCATCTATCCGCTGAATAAGCCCTGAATTTTTTGCCCGATTTCCAACCCGGTTCCAACCTGGCTAGCATCCGGGTGCCCCACGGGGGACTTGTCCGTGAAGGACTTGCCGGGGGCTCTCCAATGTTGTGCTATGCCGGACTCGGTCCGCCCGGAGTCTGCCGCTTGAGCCAGCCCGCTTGAATCTACCTTGGGTCCGCCTTCCGGTACGCTCGCCGTAGCCTGCTCCCCTTAACCTGCCCCCTCTAGTCCGTTTTTGGCGCCGGCATATCCTCGCGTCGCCGTTCGATGCACACACCCAGTTTTTTTACACCGCGTATGGCGCTGAGTTTGGCTACGCTAATCTTCACCCAAGGTGATTTGAATTCATTCAGGATGATTTGCGCGATATGCTCAGCCAGAGCTTCCAGCAGAGAAAAGTGTCTTTGTGAAAGGGTTTCGTTGATGTGCTGGACGATAAGCGCGTAATCCAGCGCATCCTCGAAATTATCCGTCAGACAGGCGCGGCTGGTCGGAAGCGCGATTTCCAGATCGAGCTGTATGGTTTGTGCAGCGCTGCGTTCCCACGGATAAATTCCAATCAAGGTTTTGACCTTGAGTTCATGCAAAAAAATGATGTCCATCGCGGAAGTTCTGATAAGCCTCATGCGCATACGCCATGCGCATCGATAAGTGGTTTTTCACGTAGAATCAGCGATTTTATTCTACTTGCAAGAATGGCGCCAATAAGATGATGCTGATGGCTTCCATACTTCTGGCTTATTTGCTGGGATCCGTTTCCTTTGGTGTCCTGGCAAGCTGGATCTTTCATCTGCCCGATCCCCGTACTTATGGCTCCAGAAATCCCGGGGCCACCAACGTGCTGCGCAGCGGCAAGAAGGCGGCGGCGGTGCTCACGCTGCTGGGCGACGCGGGCAAAGGCTGGCTGGCCGTGGCGCTGGCGCAGCATTTTGCGCCGACGCTCGGATTTGGCAGTGCGGCGATTGCCGCAGTGGCGCTGGCAGTCTTTTTAGGCCATCTATTTCCCGTATTTTTACGTTTTCATGGCGGAAAAGGCGTTGCGACTGCGTTGGGCGTATTGCTGGGTTTCAATCCATGGATGGGGCTGCTGGCAGTCGCCATCTGGATTACCGTTGCGGCGATCTGGCGCATTTCATCGCTCTCGGCGTTGGTAGCCGCCGCATTAGCACCGGTTTGCGCGGTTTTTTTTCTGGGCTTCGATGCCAGGACATTTGCAGTTCTGGTAATGTCCATACTGCTTATCTGGCGGCACAAGTCGAACATTGCCAATTTGATTGCAGGCACGGAGACGCACATCGGCAAGCGGGGGACGCCCTGAGTGCCCCACAAGTCCTCCAGGTCTCGCTGCATCCCGCCAAGTCGCATAGTGCTTGCAATTAGCGCTATGCGGACAATCCCTGCATTTCGAGATCCCATCGGGCATTTATGGTAAACATGTCAGTCTTTTTACCCGTGCCTGGCGTCTCCCGCAGCCGCATGGCTCCTGCAAACGCGATCATCGCGCCGTTATCCGTACAAAATTCGAGTTCGGGAAAGAAAACGGTCGCGCCAATTTCCCCGGCCTTGTGGCGAAGACTATTGCGCAGTTGGCGATTGGCTCCCACCCCCCCGGCAACGACCAGCCGGGTAAGTCCTGTCTCGACAAGGGCTGCCAGGGACTTTTCCGTGAGAACGTCCACCACGGCTTCCTGGAACGCAAAGGCGATTGCGCCCCTGGTTTCAGGGGTCATCTCATGTTTGCGCATCAATGTCAGGACGGCGGTTTTTAAACCGCTGAAGCTGAAATTGAGATCGCCGCTATGCAGCATGGGGCGGGGCAACTGGAAATGACCCGGTTGACCCGATCGGGAAAATTCATCGGCAAGTCCGGAGAGCGCGGGTCCTCCGGGGTAGCCCAGCCCCAGCAGCTTTGCTGTTTTGTCAAAGGCTTCGCCCGCTGCATCGTCGACCGTCTCACCCAGCAACTTGTATAGCCCGAAACCATTTACTTCCATCAATTGGGTGTGGCCTCCGGATACCAGCAATGCCACGAATGGGAATGCGGGGGCGGGTGTGGACAGCAGTGGCGACAGGAGATGGCCCTCCAGGTGGTGAATGCCCAGCACGGGGATATCCAGCGCAAAGCCAAGCGCGGCGGCGATACTCGCGCCAACCAGCAGCGCTCCCGCCAACCCCGGGCCTTGCGTGTAGGCGACGGCGTCGAGGTCATGCAGGCCGAGCCCGGCAGAGCCCAGTATTTGCCTGATCAGGGGGAGTGCCCGCCGTATGTGATCGCGGGAGGCAAGCTCCGGCACCACGCCACCGTATTCGCTATGCATTTCGCTTTGCGAATGGAGCGCATGGCTCAGCAGCCCTTGTTGCGTATCATAAAGCGCGACGCCAGTTTCGTCGCACGAGGTTTCAATGCCGAGAACAAGTAATGGATGCGAGGACAAGAAAAAGCAACTCTTTTTGAATAGTATTCAGGACTTGCTATAGTATAATAATAAGCTTTTTATACCGAGCATCATCCAAACGGTAATACAAATAGAAACACCACAAACAGCAACACTACTACAACGGCAAACTGCCTAACTACCTGTCTGCCGCCTCATTTTATATTCTAAGAAAGGAACCGCATCTTCATGACCACTATTAAAGTCAAGGAAAACGAACCATTTGAAGTCGCCATGCGCCGCTTTAAGCGAACCATAGAAAAAACCGGCCTGCTCACCGAATTGCGCGCCCGGGAATTTTATGAAAAACCCACCGCTGAGCGCAAGCGCAAGCTGGCCGCAGCCGTCAAGCGCACATACAAGCGTTTGCGCAGTCAATTGCTTCCACCTAAACTTTATTAGTCAAAGCCGGTCAAAAAGCTCTACGAAAAACCCCGTTTTGAATCAAGCCCTGCCTTGAACCTGAAACAGCAAATTACCGACGACATGAAGGTTGCGATGCGCGCGGGCGACACCAGGAGGCGCGACGCCATACGGTTGTTGCAGGCGGCGATCAAGCAGCGCGAAGTGGATGAACGCATAGCGCTGGATGATGCCGCGGTAATTGCCGTAATAGAGAAAATGCTGAAGCAGCGCCGGGATTCCATCGCCCAATACGAATCCGCAAATCGTCATGATCTGGCCGATGTGGAAAAATATGAAGTAGGCGTATTGCGGGCTTATATGCCTCAGGCGTTGAGTGACTCCGAGGTGGAAGCTGCCGTAAGCGAAGTGATCGACGCCACCGGAGCCAAAGGACAGCAAGATATCGGGCGGGTCATGGCGGCGCTCAAGCCCAGGCTTTCCGGCCGCGCGGACATGGGCAAAGTCTCCGCGCTGGTCAGAGTGAAGCTGTCTGCCTGATACGCTCGCTACCGCGATTATATCGGTGAGTGATCTCACGGTTGCTGAAGTTGTCGCGGTACGGCGTTGAAGCATTTGTTTCAGTATCTGCTCAGTGCCTATTTACCCGGTTTGACCTTACTTGGTTACAGTCTCTTGGTCAGGAATGCATTTTCCATTTAAATGATTTCACAATCATTCATACAGGAGTTGCTCGGCCGCGTAGACATTGTTGACGTTATCGACCGCGAAGTGCCGCTCAAGAAGGCTGGCGCCAACTACGTTGCCCGCTGTCCATTCCACGGTGAAAAGACCCCCTCTTTCACGGTAAGCCCCACCAAGCAGTTCTATCACTGTTTTGGTTGCAGTGCGCACGGCAGCGCCGTTGGTTTTCTGATGGATTACAGCGGCATGAGTTTTGCCGAGGCGGTGCATGATCTGGCGGCTCGTGTAGGGATGCAGGTTCCCGCACAGCAACCGGAATCCCGGTCTGGCACCGCAGAGACTGGAGCCGCCGAGGCAGGATCTCAGCCCGGCTTGCAGAGCCAAGCCCAGGACAACGGCAATTCCTCTCAGGATCTGATTGCGGTAATGGATGCGGCCGGCCGGTTTTACCGGCAGCAGCTCAAATCTTCCAAAGACGCCATTGCCTACCTGAAAAAACGCGGCTTGACGGGCGAGACGGCAGCCCGTTTTGGCATTGGCTACGCTCCGGCAGGCTGGCAGAACCTGGACGCGGCATTTTCCGATTCTGGAACGGAGGCGCGGACAAATCTGCTCGTTAATGCCGGATTACTGATCAGGAACGACGATGGAAAATGTTACAGCCGCTTCCGCGATCGCATCATGTTCCCCATTCTCAACCTTAAAGGGATGCTCGTAGGTTTTGGCGGCCGGGTCCTGGAACAGGGGGAGCCAAAGTACCTCAATTCTCCCGATACTCCTTTGTTCCAGAAAGGCCGTGAACTCTATAATCTTTTCAGCGCCCGCAGAGCGATCCGGAAGGAGGGACGGGTCATCGTCGTGGAAGGATATATGGACGTGGTGGCGTTGGCCCAGCATGGGATTGAACATGTGG
>DASVYI010000081.1:0-6236 GCA_036392275.1 Nitrosospira sp.
ACCCATGTCACCGCGCGCGGTTATTTGACCGATGATGACGAAAGAGAGGCCGCAGATCGTGCGCGTGCGCGTCACCAGTTCAGATTGCAAAGGCTTGAGCGCGAGAAACAGGAGCGGGAAGGAAAGCTCATGCAGAAAACCGGAGCAGAAAAACCCGCGGGTATTTCCTCTTCGAATGACGATCGCAAAAGAGCGGCTGTTCAGGCTGCGCTGGAACGCGCAACGGCCGCCCGGTCTGCCCGCGCCTTCACAAATCAGGGAAATAGCGGCACCGCACGCTGATAAACTCTTCAAACTCTTCAACGCATAAATTGCATGAATTCAGTCAAACGCCGCGAGATCTTCACCCGCTTCAAGGCGGCCAATCCTCACCCTACCACGGAGCTGGAGTACGGTTCGCCATTCGAATTGCTCATAGCGGTGGTTCTTTCGGCGCAGGCCACGGACAGGAGCGTGAATCTGGCAACACAAAAACTATTTTCCATGGCCAATACGCCGGCGAAAATACTGGCCCTGGGGGAAGCCGGCTTGCAAGACCATATCAAGCGTATCGGATTATATAGAACCAAGGCGAAGAATATACTCGCGACCTGCGCCATGCTCATTCAGCATTATGACGGCAAGGTTCCACAAACCCGGGAACAACTGGAAAAACTACCCGGGGTGGGGCGTAAAACCGCCAATGTCATATTGAATACCGCATTTGGCGAGCCGACCATGGCGGTGGATACGCATATTTTCCGTGTTGCGAATCGCACGGGTATCGCGCCGGGAAAAAATGTGCTGGAGGTGGAACAGAAGCTTCTGAAAAATGTTCCGCGGGAGTTCCGCCACGACGCGCATCACTGGCTCATTCTGCATGGGCGTTATATATGCGTCGCGAGGAAACCGATGTGTGCCGTCTGCATCATCAATGATCTGTGCGAATTCAGGGAAAAAAATTTTGACATGCCTTCCCGGGAGCGGCTGAATAAGCTTCCGCCGGGAATTAAAATCAATATGCCGAATGTTTAACCCCACGAGAGAAGAGGCGCGCCAATTTTTTTTCGACACCTGGCGCAAATACCGGCAGCGCGAAATGCTTTCCGCCATGGAAAACCTGACGCTCGAAGTGATTCTGCTGCATCCCGAGTATCAGGCCGTGCTGGAGGACGCGGAGCGCTATCAGGACAAGGATTACCTGCCGGAGATGGGCGACATCAATCCCTTTCTGCACATGAGCATGCATGTCGCCATCAAGGAGCAGCTTTCGATCGATCAGCCCGCCGGAATCCGGCAGCGGTTCGAGCGTTTACTGAAAAAAATGGGCGACGAACATGCCGCGGCGCATCAAGTGATGGAATGTCTTGCAGAAATGATCTGGCAGGCGCAGCGCAACCGGTCGGCGCCAGATGCCTCTATATATTTCGAATGCCTGGACCGGAGCGAAAACTGATCCTGGGCGTGCGAGCATAACTGTTCCGGAATTCCGTTGTCTGATCAGGACTCCGAGACTCGTCCGCAATGGGGTTCGAGGTTCGACACGAAAAGTTCAATAGGCGATAAGCCCCCTGCCGCTTTGAATCAGCAGCATTCCCCAGCCGGGCAAATTTGGCTGGAAGTTATACGCAGGACCTCTGAACGAGTCCGGGCAAGTCCGTCAAGGTGTTATTACGGGTAAGCTGAACTTGTTTCAGAGGCTTCCCAGTCAATATTTGGTTTTCAGACCGGACTGGCTAGCGAAATAAGCAGCCAGATTCTGAATGTCTTCCTTGCTCAAGGGTGCGGCCATGCCAGCCATGATGGGGTCCTTGCGAACACCCGACTTATATTCGGTCAGGGATTTCTCGATATAACTGGCATATTGCCCGGCCAGCTTCGGAAAGTTCGGAGCAGGGCTGTTACCGTCGGGACCGTGACATGCGGCACACACCTCAGCCGCTTTTTTCTTGCCGGCTTCGATATTGGCTGCCATTCCCTGGCTGGATATCAGTAGCAAAGCGCCGCTTGCTGCGGCAATAATGAAATTTTTCATGAGCTTTCCTTGCGTAGTGAATGGTTAATTTCCGCCGGCGTAATAGGCAGCCAGATCTTCCATGTCCTTCGTGGAAAGCGTGGCAGAGATACCTTTCATGCTGGGGTGGTTGCGGGCTCCGGTTTTATACGCCTCGAGCGCCTTGACGATGTATTCGGCGTGCTGGCCGCCCAGTCTGGGAACGTTATAGACCGTGGGGAAAGATGTCCGGTATCCCTCTATTCCGTGACAACCGATGCACATCTGGTTCTTTTGCTTCCCCGCGGCAGGGTCCCCGGCTGCCTGAGCGGTACCGGATAATGCCAGGAGCAGACCCCACGCAACTACACTCACTATCGCTGGTCGTTTCATTATTAGTGCCCTCTTTTTTCAAAAAGAGCGACTCTAAACGATGTGCCATTCCTGGTCAACGAATAAAGTAACAGCACATACGGGAACTTATCATTATACTTTCTGTCTGCTTGCCTCGCGTTTTGCTTCCAGTTCTTCCCATCGGGTGAGGTAATGCATGAGTTCGTCTTCGAGAGCGGCAAAGCGTTCCTGCAGGATTCCGACGTTTTCCGGATCATCACGGTAAATATCGGGCGAGCTTAACCGGCGTGTGATATCAGCCTGTTCCCGCTCCAGAGCCTCGATCTTTGCCGGCAACTCATCGAGTTCGCGCGTTTCCTTGTACCCCAGCTTTATGCGCGCAGTCGGTCCATGCGCCGGTCCGTGCGCCGATTCAAGTGCCGATTCATGTGCCTTGCCGACCGAAACCGCAAGAGAAGCTCCGTCCGCCGCACGCTGTTTCTCCGCTGGTTTTTGAATATTACCATTCTTTGCGCGTATCCAGTCTTCATAGCCACCCACATATTCCCGGAGGATGCCGTCTCCCTCGAACGCGATCACCTGGGTTACCACATTGTCGAGAAATTCCCGGTCGTGGCTCACGAGGAACAACGTACCGGAATAGTTTTGCAGCATTGCTTCGAGCAGCTCAAGCGTTTCGATGTCCAGATCGTTCGTGGGTTCATCCAGAACCAGCACATTGGCGGGACGGGTAAACAGGCGAGCCAGCAACAGGCGGTTGCGCTCGCCCCCGGAAAGCGTTTTTACCGGTGACCGTGCCCGCTCCGGGGCAAACAGAAAATCCTCCAGGTAACTGATGACATGCTTTCTCGTTCCCCCGATATCGATAAAATCCGAGCCCGGGCTTATGGTGTCGACCAGCGTTTTCTCGTCATCCAGCTGTTCGCGCATCTGGTCGAAATAAGCGACCGCGAGTTTGGTACCCTGCCGGATACTGCCGCTATCGGGTTGCAGTTCTCCGAGTATCAGTTTCAGTAATGTCGATTTTCCCGCGCCGTTCGGCCCCAGCAATCCGACACGATCGCCGCGCATGATCCGGCAGGAAAAGTCTTTGATGACGGGTTTGCCGCCGCCATACGCCTTGGTGACATGCGCCAGCTCGGCCACCAGCTGTCCCGATCTCGATCCTTCGTCCACATTGAGATTGACCGAGCCTGCCCGTTCGCGGCGCGCCGCCCGCTCGAGCCGCAGCGCTTCCAGCCGCCGCACCCTGCCTTCATTGCGGGTGCGGCGTGCCTGAATTCCCTTGCGTATCCAGACTTCCTCCTGTGCCAGCACCTTATCGAATTTCCGGTAATGGACAGCCTCGATTTCCAGCATCTCCATTTTCTTGCGCTGATATCCGGAAAAATCGCCGGGAAAGCTCGCCAGCTTGCCGCGATCGAGTTCGATAATCCGGGTCGACACATTGTTCAGGAAACGGCGGTCATGCGTAATAAACAGGACGGTTCCGGAAAAACCCTTCAGGAGCCCTTCAAGCCATTCGATGGAAGAAAAATCCAGGTGGTTGGTCGGTTCATCCAGTAACAGCACGTCCGGCGACACGACCAGGGCGCGAGCCAGCGCCACACGTTTCTTTTGCCCGCCGGACAGTTTTCCTGTCAGCACGTCGGCGGACAGGTTCAGCTTGTCTATGGCGGTTTCGACTCTGGCCTGGATACGCCAGCCGTCCTGGGCTTCCAGCTCGGCCTGAAGATCCTGGAGCCGTGAAAGCAGTGCTTCAGTATTTGCGGTGCCTTCACTCAAGAGATGGGATGCATCGTGATAATCGAGCAGCACACGGCTGACTGCACCCAGCCCTTTCGAGACTTCCTGGAACACCGTGAGGGCCGGGTCCAGTTCGGGTTCCTGGGGGACATAAGACAGCCTCAGCGAGGGTGCACGCCAGACCCTTCCGTCATCGGGCGCTATTTCATTTGCCAAAACACGCAGCAAACTGGATTTGCCGCCGCCATTCCTGCCGATCAGGCCCACGCGTTCGCCGGGATCGAGCTGCAAATCCACCTGATCCAATAGTGCGTGATGCCCAAATGCGAGGCAGACTTTTTCGAGAGTGAGAAGAGGCATGGTAAGGGAGGGTGGGGAAGATACGGGAAAATAAGGAGAAATAAGCGAACGATTCAGCCCTGACTGGCGGGGGCGCAATTCTGCCATGCCCGACAGGGCTTGGCAAAAAAATCACTCATCTGGCCGGTGGAGCGTGCCGCGCCCAGCGCGGGACTTATCCGGAGGTCTTCAGAAGTCGACAGACGGCCCCTTCCAGGCATGTTCTCGCGGCCGTGCGCGGGCGAGCGCCCGGGAAGCTTCGCACCAGCCCTCACATGCGTTGCGTCCCGGCCGGTTCCGCAACAGGTTCAGCAACCCCTTGCACCTCGCGTAGAAATTAAAAAATTGCAATACCCTGCGGCATTGCCGCGCATCGGGAAGGTGATCGCTGCATATGAGTTTGTCGTCCTTCATGCCTCGATCCGTCAAGGTTACCGCACCCCAGGCTCGGGTCCGTATCCTCGTGCCCAGCGGCAGCCGCGGACCGAGCACCAGCGCGTCCAGAAGATCGCCGTCAAGGCCGAGGTAATCGGGCACCGCGCCGTAGTTATACGGACACGGTAGCGGTGAGATGAAGTCGATGGTGCCGGTTGACCCACGCTTGAGAAAACTCCCGCGCGGGACCTCGATGACCACCTCTACCTCCGGCGGCTCGTGTGACCGATTTTCGCCCGGGTTGGATATCGCTTCATTCACAATCTCATGGCAATCTTATGGTTCAAGGAATAAAGCACCTCTCAGGCCCGGCCGGGAATGAACCTTCTATTCCTGCTGCTCTGTTTGCACAGGGTATTTTTCCACCAGCAGCGTATACAACCTGCGGCTGTCGGCTCTCAAGACCGTAAATTTGAATTGGCCGATAGCCGCAGATTCGCCCCGTTTCGGCAGCCGGCCGAACCTGTGCAGTATCAGACCGCCGACGGTGTCATATTCCCCGTCGCTAAATTCCGCGCCGAGGCGTTCGTTGAAATCGGCAATTTCGGTAATGGCCTTTACGCGGTAATACCCATTGGGGTCTTTTACAATGTTGTCTTCCGCTTCATCGAAATCATGCTCATCCTCGATATCGCCAACGATCTGTTCCAGCACGTCTTCAATGGTTATCAACCCGGCAACGCCGCCGTACTCATCCACCACGATGGCGATGTGATTGCGGTTGGTACGGAAATCCTTGAGCAGCACGTTGAGCCGCTTGGATTCCGGAATGAATACCACCGGCCGCAGCATGTCGCGTACGTTGAATTCCTCCTCTCCCGCGTGATAGCGCAAAAGATCCTTCGCCAGTAGTATGCCGATAACATTGTTTTTGTCGTTTTCGGTGACCGGAAAGCGCGAGTGCGCTTTTTCGACGACAAAGCGGATGAATTTTTCCGCTGGCTCACCGATATCGATCACATCCATTTGCGAGCGCGGGATCATGATATCGCGTGCCTGCATGTCGGATACCTGTATCACGCCCTCGATCATGCTCAGCGCGTCCGAGTCGAACAGATTACGCTCATAGGCGGCGCGCAGTAAAGCCAGCAGTTGCTCGCGATCTCCTGGTTCGCGCAAAAACAGCGTACCGACGCGCTCGAGCCAGCTGGGTTTGGGAGGATCATCCATGTGACGTATTCACAGGTTCCTTATTCAGCGGTATCGCGCTCAGCCGTTTCAGTTTCATCATAAGGGTTGCCATAGCCCAAGCGCCCCAGGATTTCTGCCTCGCGCCGCTCCATTGTCGCTGCGCCGGCTTCATTCTCGTGATCATAGCCCTGAAGATGCAGGACGCCGTGTATGACAAGGTGCGCGTAATGCGCATCGAGATGCTTATGCTGTTGCCCCG
>DASVYI010000082.1:0-8660 GCA_036392275.1 Nitrosospira sp.
CTCGGATTCCACCATCAGCACCGCTTGCCGTGTTCCCGCAACGACCAGATTCAGATGAGTCTGTTTTAATTCGGTCGTGGTGGGATTCAGAACATATTCACCGTTGATATAGCCGACACGAGCCGCCCCAATGGGTCCGTCAAACGGAATGCCGGAAAGGACGAGAGCAGCAGATGCGCCAAGCATGGCAGGTATGTCGGCGTCCACCTCGTTATCAGAAGATAATACGGTGGCGACGACTTGTACTTCATTATAAAAATTTTCTGGAAACAGCGGACGGATGGGGCGGTCGATCAGGCGGGAGGTAAGGATTTCCTTCTCGGAGGGGCGGCCTTCGCGCTTGAAAAAGCTGCCGGGTATTCTACCGGCGGCATAGCTGCGTTCCTGATAATCCACGGTCAAAGGGAAAAAATCCTGACCCTGTTTGGCGGTTTTCGCGCCTACGACGGTAACCAGAACTACGGTATCGTCCAGGGTGGCTATCACTGCTCCGTGCGCCTGTCTTGCTATTTCCCCAGTTTCCAGTGTTAATTGATGAGCGCCGTAGGTAATGCTTTTCTTTATCGAATTCAATTAATACCCTTTTTCTATAAGATCATTTCATTTGTTTTTCCAGCTGACGGACAGCGCTTGAACTTATTGACAATGCTCTTTTGGAAAAAAGCAATTCAATTCGCTGATTCTTCCGGGATATGTAGTTTACTTGCGCAAGCCGAGGCGTTCGATTAGCGAACGATACCTGTCGGCGCTGCTTTGCTTCAGGTAATCGAGCAGCTTCCGGCGGCGGCTGACCATGCGCAACAAGCCGCGACGGGAATGATGATCCTTGACATGGGCTTTGAAATGATTGGCCAAGTCATTGATACGGGCGGTCAATAACGCAACTTGTACTTCCGGGGAACCCGTATCTCCGGCAGCTCGCTGATAGTCGCGCACTACCTGTGCTTTTTGATCGGTTGTGACTGGCATGTGCTCTCCATTAAATGCCTGATGCGAAAGGGCGTTATTTTACTCGTTAAGGAAACTCAGGACAAGTTTTCCGGAAGTTTTCCATGTACGCCGGTTGACGGCGGGATTTGCGGGTCGTACTAGCAACCGGGCAACTGTTCCAGTAAATTTCTGAATGAGTCTCGCGCGAACTGTTTCTGGAAGGGAGGCAACGACGACCACAGCCAAGTCAGGATGGCCCCTGAGCGCAACGCAGCAGCGTCCGCGAAGCAGAACCGTGCAGGGAGGAATGTTATTATCGTGCCTGTGCGGGACTTTTCAGAGGGATTTCAGGCGATTCCCAATTCCGCGTCAGCATATCGCGCCACGGTTGACAACGTGGAGCATGCGGCACGAGACTCCATCGCCAAACGAAGTAAAACCGGGAGCGTTACGGATCCTCGCAACAACAGCGGCAGCAGGCGGGTTAGATCGGCACTTCCGTCGGGACGGACCGCATCGAGAAGAACGGGGGGAGGCGAAAACTCGACCGCATCCGAAATCACGCGCACAGCAAGGAAAGGCAAACCCGCATGAGCAGCGGCTTCCGCCACCGCGCCACTTTCCATATCCACCGCGCAGGCTCCGGTAATGCGCCCCAACTCGAGCTTGGCGCTTGCTGAACTCAGCACTTGTCTGCTGGTGGTCAACATACCACCGCTGACATTCAAGGAGGCGGGAAGCATCTTCCGTAAACGGGACCTCCAACCCAGGTCGACAGGCATCGAGTGGCCGGCATGAATGGTTTCCGGCAGCACCAAATCTCCGGGGCGCAAGCTCGAATCCAGCGCGCCTGCGAACCCAAAGCTCATCAGGGCCGCCGCTCCACCCGCCTTCAATCCTGCCGCTGCTTGCCGGGCGGACTCTTCTCCCATACCGCAGAGCCATATCGACGCGCTCTGGCCCAAGCTGATCCGCTGGTTGAAAGGCAAGCGCCGCCGGGTAATGCAACGCGCCTCCATTCGCATTGCCGTGACAATGCCTATTTCCTTCACGCAGAGGTTTTCCTGTTCAAAGCATGGAACCTGGCGAGGGCCCATACCGGGAAGTATTTGTTATACCCGTGATATTTCAGGTAGAACACTTTGGGGAAGCCAGGCGCGTTAAACCATGGATCATGCCACAGACCATCACTGCTCTGCTCGTACAGCAGATACTCTATACCGCGGCGTACTTCATGGCTGTGCCCTTCGCCCGCCGCCATGAGGGCCAGCAATGCCCAAGCCGTCTGGCAAGGCAGGCTTGCCTCGAACTGTCCGGCCTGCGCTGGCACCAGGTAGCTATCATTGCCTTCGCCCCATCCGCCATCGTCGCGCTGCACCGACTTCAGCCATTGTACCGCGCGGCGGACAGCGAGGTGATCCGTATCCACGCGGGCGAGCCGGAACGCTTCGAGTACCGACCAGGTACCGTAAACATAATTGCTTCCCCAGCGCCCGAACCAGGCGCCGCTGGGCTCCTGCTCCCGGAACAGATACTGGAGGCCCCGTTCCACGTTCTGCTTGTGTCTTGATTTACCGTATAAAGCCAGAAGGCCGGTGCAACGGGCCGTCACGTCGCTCGTAGGCGGATCGAGCAATGCGCCATGATCGGCAAAGGGAATTTCATTGAGATAGTAACAGGTGTTATCGGAATCGAAAGCCGCGAAACCGCCATTACTGGACTGCATGCCGGCAAGCCAGTCCGCCGCCCGCGCAATGTTTTCCCGGTAAGCGGGTGAATCCGCCTGATGCAGTGCCCAGGCCACCGCAGCCGTATCATCCAGGTCCGGGTAGTGGGGGTTCGCATACTGAAAGGCCCAGCCACCCCCCGGCAGGCCGGGATGATTATCCTGCCAGTCTGCGGGCGCATCGAGCACCTGATTGGGAATCAGCCAGTCAAGAGCCTTTCGTATGGGCTCCTGATCCGCACTGGCGTCTTCTTGTAAGGCAAGGGATGCCAGGACGGTATCCCATACGGGCGATACGCATGGCTGAACCCAGGCACGCTCGCCTTCTTCGATCACGAGCTTGCGCAGCGCCTCGCGGCATTGTTCCCGGTAAGGATGCTCGTAAGGATAACCCAGCAATGCCAGTGCCTCGCTTGCATTTACCATGGCCGGGAAAATTGCCCCCAATCCACTCTCGCCGTTAAGCCGCTCCACGATCCAGCGTTCCGCACGGCGAAGCGCGACACGGCGCAAGGTCTGCGGAAAGAACGGCTCGAGCATTGAGCCGATCCGTTCGATGTACAGGAATAGCTTATTGAGGCGAGTGCGTACCGAAAAATAATTTTGCTCCTTCTCCGGAGGAACAGTGAACAGCTCGTGAACATGAATGTTGCGCGGATTTGCCGCGCGCGCTTTCAAGCTGCACACGATGGATAGCGGTACCGTTACGGTACGGGACCAGTACGAGACCTTGCTCAGGTGGAATGGAAACCAGCGGGGCAAAAGAATGATTTCCACCGGCACGAATGGGGTACCCCGCCAGGGAATCTGGCCGTACATCGCAAGCAATATCCGCGTGAATACATTAGCCCGGGCTGCGCCGCCATGACTCAGAATAGCCGTGCGAGCTCGCACCATGTGCGGTGCATCCGGTGAATCGCCCGCAATTTTCAAGGCATAGTAAGCTTTGACTGTACAGCTCAGGTCGAAATGACCGCCATAATACAACGGCCAGCCTCCATGCCCGGGATCCTGCTTTTCACGGATGAACTGTGCGATCCTCCCTTCCAGCTCCACGTCCATTTCGTTCATGAAGTGCATCATCAGCACATACTCGGCCGGAATCGTGCAGTCCGCCTCCAGGGGGAAACACCAGTGGCCATCTGCTTTCTGCAGAGACAGCAGGCCCTTGCGCGCCGCGGCCAATCCATCCTCCGGCGACCTTGCATCCGCCCTGCTATTTGACGAATTCATGTATTGATCATGCGAAGCCACTCTGGCCATGGTTTTCAGTCTTTTCATTTGTTCTTACCTTGCTCCCTCAAGCAGGTTAAGCAAACTAACCGTCCTATCCATATTGTTGTCATATATGAGCGCTATTATCATCAAAGGTAATTGCACGGCAAATTCGATTAAAAAACTGATGAATCCCCGGTTTGAAGCGGTGAACCATATCCCGGCCGGCCGTATGGCCGTCAGTTTGACGGCTTGGCTACAGTCTTGACTGCCGGCTCATTTGTTATCGCATCGTCATGTGTAAGGTCATCATAAGTCTCGGGCGGCGGATCGCCATCGTAAATCAGGTGCTTGCGTTGCTGCAAGAAACCCTCGCGCACGAACAAGTAAGGATCCACCGCCGCCTGGTCGCGAATGCGCATGGGTCCGGATAGACGCGCCCGCTTGTCGATAATGCTTAAAATGGTGATGGGTGCCATCACGGCGCTGCCCACGAAGGTTCCCGCATAAAACAGCACATTGCTGAAAAAACTTACCGGAATGGCGTGCGCATCGCGATAGCTGCTGGGCCCGAGCAATGGAACAAAAATATAGGACCCCGTACCGAACCCCCAAACACCAAGCGTCTGACCAAAATCCTCGTCATGCTGCGGCAAACCCATAGGCCCCGCCATATCGAAAAGCCCCGCTCCGCCTATCGTGGAATTGATGACGAAACGCAGGCTATCCTGAAATCCCTGGCGTACCTTCCCCTGCAAAAAATCGTTGAGTATGACGTTAGGATAACCGAGATTGTCGTAGAAATTTCCGATCGAACGCTGCATGGCGTTGGGAACATACTTTATATACACGTCAGCAACCGGTGCCAGAATATTCCGGTCGAGCATATCCGTAAATTCGTAAAATTTTCGATTGGTTTTCTCGTTGGGATCGATCGGGTCTGTTTTTTCACTGATCTCGATTGGTTCTGCTTTCCCGCTGGGCTCGGCAGGTACGCCTTTCCAGATGGGCCCGGCCGGCTCTGCTTTTGCGTTGACGTTGAATTCGGTGGATTCGACTTTTCCGATGAACTCCGCGGATTCAGCTTTTCCGCTGGATTCAGCGGGTTCGGCTGTTCCAGTGGATTCGGCAGATCCGGCTTTTCCGCCGGACCTGGCCGGCTCCGTGTTCGGGTCGCTCGGGCGCAAGGTTGCACAACCTGTGAACAGCGATACACATACCAGCAATAAAGCGATTGTCGGGATACGTTTCATGATCGGACAAGGTGCAAAGCCAAATAGTTGATTATTGAATCTCCCCGGTTCCCGTTGATTTCCCTGATTTATCAAAACCACTTCAAGGCGAAATTACCTCAAGATGCGAATTATAAACAATAATTGCCGAAATCGCGCATAACTTTATCGGAAGCTGAAAAAGCCTGCCAAAATGATTCATTCAAGCTTCTCCCGGCAATCATGCTTTCCCGGCGGCTGCGCTTTCGGATTGATCTTCGGCGTTTCGGCCTGGCGCGCGCAGCAGTGCCGGGAGTATTACAAGCGTGCAGATCAGCGTAAAACCCAGCCCGACGGTAAGCAATATTCCCATGCTGGCGGTCCCCCGATGCGATGAAAGCATCAGGCTCGCGAAATCCACCAAGGCGGTCAGGGCGCTGTAAAAAATCGCACGCGCGGTGCTCGTGTGAATCAGGATCTCGCTGACCAGTTCGTTGTGAATACTTCGGTGCACCATATGGAGACTGCTGTCGATACCGAGGCCCAGCAATAGCGGCAGGGCAATGATGTTTGCGAAATTGAACGGTACGTCCAGCAGAACAGTGAATGCAGCGGTGAAAAGACTGGATAATAGCAGGGGAATCAGCACCAGCAGTGTGTATTTAAAACTGCGCAGCACGATCAGCAACGCAACGATGATTCCCGCCAGCGCCAGCGAGAACGCCTGGGTAAAAGCCTGTACCACGGCCTCGCCTCCTTCGAGACTGATCATGGGCGCGCCCGTGGCATCTGGCGCCACACGCTGCACCGCACGCACAAAGCGCCGCAATGCCTGGTTATCGTTAAGATCGTCCGCCGGATAGATGGCCAGCCGGTACTCGCCTGACCTGCTATGCCAGCGATGGCTCAAGGATTCTGGAAGATCCGGCTCGCCAAAGCGGACCGCTTCGGTCGCAACCTGCAGATTCCGTAAAGCGATTGGCAGCGTAGCCAGCAGATCCTGCTCCATCGATTGCAGCAGTCTGCTTTTCTCGCCGGGATCGGCGTTATCAAGACGGATAAATAATCTGTCGAGCGATGAGCGGAGGGTGGTTGCCGCCGCCACGGCGGGATGATCGGGGCGCTCGGCAATCAGCCGGCCCAGTGAGGTGTTGAGTTCGCCGAGCGCCTTGCGCTGCTGAAAGGATTCCTGTTCGCCCGCCGCAAACGCTCTCGCAGACAGCGTGATCGGTCCCATCATAAGGGCCATCTCCTCGATCAACGCAAGTTTCTCATCCTGCCCGGTGGGCACGAAGTCAAGAAGACTGACCACCTTGCTTACTTCCGGAAGCTCGGTCAGGCGCTGAGCCAGATGCCTGGCTTCGGTCTGATTTTTCGCCAACGCAAACGCATGCCATGGCGAGTGATCGGGTTCCGCAACGAGTTCCCTGAAAGTCTTGATGGCTTCTCCCTGCTGATCCTGCATATTCAGGAGATTGTAGTCAAACCTTACCTGAGGCAGTAACGCGAGGGCGCCGATCAAAGCCACGAGCGTAGCAGCATAGGTAAATTTGTGCCACTTCAAAGACAGCTCGAGCACTCTACCCACGGAACTTTTCCTCGGAGCGGATTTTGCCGGCATGCGCCTCGGCAGATAGCGCAGCAGGGCTGGACCTACGGTTAGCGTCACCAGTAAACTGATGATCATCCCGGTACCGGAAATAATCCCCAACTCCGCCACGCCCTTGTAGTCGGTCGGCATGAATGCATAAAAACCGATGGCATTGGTAATGGTGCATGCGGTCAATGCGGCACCCGCATCACCGCCCGATATGCGCATGGCTTCGACCGGCGTCAGACCTCCTTCCAGAACTTCCCGGTACCTTAACAGAAAGTGAATAGCAAAGTCTGCCCCCAATCCGATGTAAAGCACCGCGAAAGCGATGGAAATCAAGTTCAGGTGACCCACAGTCGCCGTGGCGAACGCTGCGGTGAGAATCAGGCCCATGGTCAGGCAAACCAGCACATTGAGTATCAATCCGCCCGTACGCATTGCGAAATAAAGTACGACTCCGACCAGCACAAACGTTATGACGCCCGCAATCTCCATGCCGCGCAGCGAGCTGTTGAGCTCGTCGTCGGCCAAGGCCACCTCGCCCGTGATACGCAACCGTACGGGACTGTCATCCGTTACCCCGACATCTTTTGCGGCGTTACGCAGCGCTAAAATAGACTGCTCAGCCGGAAACATCTGGGAATAGTCAAGTCTGGGCCGTGCTACGATCAGCTCCTGGTATTTATTTTTCTGGGGTTCTCCCTGAAACAGGGATTGCCATGACAGTTGGCGCGGCGAACCCGCGAGTCTTGCGTCCAATGTCGCACTGACGCCATTCAATACGAAACTCAGCTCCATGTTGCGGCCCGTGCGTAATTCGTCCACTGCGCCGCTGATGACATCGGAGAACGTTTTCAGGCTGGGGTCCTTTGCGATGTGTGCAATTAGCGGTTGAGCCGCCGCCAGATGGTCGGTGATGCGTCCCAGTTCCGGAGTGCTTTCGTAAAGCAGGGCGTTGCGCGAAAAGAATTCATCCGCGTTGGGACTGTAAACATCAGGGAAATTGACGGTGTCCCGCTTTAACCGGGCCACCAGGTGCTTCGCCGCCATTTGAGCCTGCTCGGGCGTCGGAGCTTCCAGCACCACCAGCATCGTATCCGTGTCCTGGGGGAAGACTTCATTGTAGTGCTTCAGGTTGACGCGGAACGGCAGGTGTTCCGATAGCATGTCCGTCGTATCGGTATTCATGCCCAGATAACGCGAAACGTACGCGCTGCAGGCTACAGCGAAAAGCAAGGTAAAAAGAAGGACCCAGCCGCTGTGCTGGTACGAGAAGGCTGACCAGCGCGCAAAAACTTCGTAGGTACCGTTGGAAGAAGCGCTGGCTGGAGAAGTCATCCCTTGGGGGCAAACGATTTGGACAAACAGTCCCTACTACTGGACAGCAGTTTTCTAGCCTTGCTCAGTCAGGACAACTTTTTTCTTGAGCAGGTCGATGAGCGTGGGAAACCCATCGCGCTGAAAGATGGCGCGATATTCGACCCGTTTCAGCGCGAGGTCGCTGACGCCGTCAGCCAGAATGTTGATGATCCGCCAGCCGTCCTTTCCCTGCCGCAGGATGTAATCGAAACGTACGATTTCGCCGCTTGGCTGGATCAGTCTGCTGCGCACCATCACCTGATCTCGCGGCATGGATTGACGCTCCAGGAATTCAAAACGCTCTCCCCCATAACCTTTAAACCATCCGGCGTAGGTGCCAATACTGAGTTTCCGGAAGGTATCCAAAAAGACGTGATGCTGTTCGGCATCCAGTTGAGTCCAGTTTGCTCCCAGGGTGGTGCGCGCGATGAAATCGAGGTCATGAGTTTGGTCGACGACGGGAGCCAGCAAATCAAACCGGCCGCGATAGCCGAGTTTTTCGCCTTCACGCATTGCCTTGATCAGGGACTCGTGCAGGTAACTTACGACCTGTTCGGGCTCACGTGCGCCTGGAGATTCCGCCCAGGTCTCGGATGCGGTCAGCAGCGCCAGCCCGATCAGGTGA
>DASVYI010000083.1:0-2536 GCA_036392275.1 Nitrosospira sp.
GCTGCGCCCAAGCCGGCACCGAAGCCGGCACCGAACCCGGATGAGGCAGTAGCGGCCGAGACAGTTGTTGCCGTAGAGGTTGCGGCGCCCCCGGCGGCGACAGAGACGCAATCATTAAAGACAGACTCCGGCACATCTTCGTTCAGCGACGGCTGGAAGACGATGGTAAGCCAGTTAAAGGTAAGCGGCATGCCCAGAATGCTGGCTCAGTATTGCGAAGTGAAACATTTTACGTCCGGCGAAATAGAATTTTGTGTACCAGAGATTCATCGGCATTTGCTTGATAAATCCTATCAGGACAGGCTGCAGGCCGCCCTGAGGGAGCACCTTGGCAGGCCGGTCCGGCTCAAGTTTTCGGTTGGGGCTGTGACCGGCATGAGTCCTGCGGAGCTGGAGAATCGCGAAAGGCAGGAAAGGCAATCGCAGGCCATCGCAGCGATCGAATCCGACCCGTTCGTGCGAGAACTGGTGGAAAATTTCGATGCGAAATTGGTCGTTTCCTCGATCAAACCCATTCAATAGCGGAGGTAAAAAATGATGAAAGGCGGCTTGGGCAATCTGATGAAGCAGGCTCAGCAAATGCAGGAGAACATGAAAGCCATGCAGGAAAAATTGGCTTCGATAGAAGTCGAGGGTCAAGCCGGCGCCGGAATGGTCAAGGTAGTCATGACCTGCCGTTACGATGTGAAGCGCGTCAGTATCGACAGCAGCCTCATCGGCGATGACAAGGAGATGCTGGAGGATCTGATCGCTGCTGCGGTGAATGACGCAGTGCGCAGGGTGGAATCCACCACACAGGAGAAAATGGCTGGCTTTACCTCCGGACTGACGTTGCCACCCGGGATGAAATTGCCATTTTAGGCGCCAACGATGAGTCATACAGATGACAGGCGGAGCCGGAGGCTGGAATGCCGAACAGCCTGTTTGTATCCTGCTTGCGATATGGCGGGAAGTGATTGCATATCGTACATCGTATTCTTTACCTATTTTTCGATTGAAAACACCGCGCAGTCTTGATGACTTGATCAATGCATTGCGCTGCCTGCCCGGTGTCGGCCCCAGGTCGGCGCAGCGCATGGCTTACCATCTGTTGCAGCGCGATCATGAAGGTGCGCAACGCCTTGCCAGTTCGCTCGGCTACGCCCTGCAACATATCCGGCACTGCGAGAAATGCAATAATTTCACCGAAGATGCCGTGTGCGAGTTATGCCGGTCTCCTCGCCGCGATGCCGGATCGCTCTGCGTGGTCGAAATGCCTGCCGACCTGTTGATGATGGAACAGGCGCACTGTTACAAAGGATTGTATTTCGTACTGATGGGCAGGCTTTCGCCCCTGGACGGCATTGGTCCACGGGAAATTCATCTCGACCGGCTGCTGAAACGAACCCAGGACGGCGTGGTAGAGGAAGTCGTGCTCGCTACGAATTTTACAGTGGAAGGAGAGGCCACTGCCCACTATATTAGTGAGTTGCTGCGTGGCAAGGATTTGAAAGTCACGCGAATAGCCCGGGGATTGCCTGTCGGCGGAGAGCTGGAACACGTGGATAGCGGCACGCTGGCGCAAGCTGTCATCGAGCGCCGGGAAGTTTAACGGTGGCTGAACGAGGCCCTAGAAATACAGTGAGAGAAAAGCTGCAAAAGCCTCCCAAATCGCCGGCGCAACGGCAGTCTCCACGGTCGCCGCAGACGCCATACATGCCGCGTTCCATGGCGCCATCAGAGCCGGCATTCACCGTACAAGGACCGCGCAGGGGCAGGCCGGTTTTGGCGGAAGCCCGTGCCGGCTCTCGCTCGGCGCCCGCGACAACGCAAAAATTGCACAAACTGCTGGCACAGGCTGGATTGGGTTCCCGGCGGGAAATGGAGGAACTGATTGCCGCCGGCCAGGCGACCGTCAACGGGAAGGTAGCGCAACTCGGCGACCGGGTGGGACGGGAGGATGTCGTGCGCGTAGGGAAGCGCGTCGTGCATCTCAAATTCGGGGAACACTTGCCGCGAGTTTTGCTTTACCACAAACCCGAGGGGGAGATCGTCAGCCGCGACGATCCTGAAGGCCGCCCCTCGGTATTCGACAAGCTTCCTCAATTGCGGTCTTCGAAATGGGTATCCGCCGGCAGGCTGGACTACAACACGAGTGGACTGCTGATTTTTACCACCGATGGGCAATTGGCTAACCACCTGACCCATCCGCGTTTCGAAATCGAGCGTGAATATGCTGTACGGATTATCGGACGTTTGACTGCCGAGCAGTCGAACGCATTGACGACCGAGGTTAAATTGGAGGATGGCCCGGCAAAATTCGATTACCTGTCAGACCAGGGGGGCGAAGGTTCAAACCACTGGTATCGGGTGATATTGAAAGAAGGCAGGAATCGCGAGGTGCGGCGCATGTTTGAAGCAATCGGGTTGACCGTTAGCCGCCTGATGCGGGTGCGCTTCGGCCCCATCAATCTGCCACCACGTTTGAAGCGCGGAAAGTCCATGGAATTGGACGAGGCTGAGGTGAGGCGTTTGCTGGAACTGGTTGCTTCTCGAA
>DASVYI010000084.1:0-2949 GCA_036392275.1 Nitrosospira sp.
GGCTCCACCATTACTGCCGAAAATCACATGAGCAAAAATTATTATGATGCAGCGACGCGCATCACCATTTGGAAAGCGTCATAAATACAGGCCTGGAACAAAGCTATGCGAAAAGACACTCCGGGCTCTTAAAAAATCACTTTGCTTAACGCTGAACTATTACAAAAGTTGTGACGCCTCCTGCCTTTGAGGGGAGCCCCCACCAGGGTCAGACTTGACCGGGAACATGAAAAGCCTTTGAACCAACGAAGAGTCTGACCTCCCTCGATCCCAAGGGAGGTATAGCCGCGCTCGTTGCGGACACGTTATTAAACGTTGGCGCAAAGAAGGTATATGGTTAGGTCGAGGGTACTTGCACCCGTCGGTTCCCCCGCCGCGACCTCTCCCCCGGAGCCGTCACTCTTGGGGATCGCATACAGGACAGGAACGTATTTACCCGGGTAGGTAACATATGCCGAACCTGAAACATACAACACTTTCTTCCCTGCGGGACAAGCTACACTCTCTGTTCGAATGGATGCCGCGGGGTTATGAAAAGTCTGTTTAACAAGTTCCACATCCAGTTTTCTGGTTGGACCGTTGCATTGCGCGTTGTCCCCGCAAAGCTTGTTGAGAGTATTTTGCAATGAACTAACTTGGTTGTGCAGTGCGTCAATCTGTGTTTGTAGCGACTGCAGAGAGGGGTGGGAGGGTGTTTCTCCAAAGGCACTCTGGCTTACCATCAATATCGATAAACACACGAGTACAAACGATGAAGCACCGGGTTGATTGTGTCCAAGCATGGCAACCTCCATTGAACGAGAGTGTGTTGAATGAAGTGAGGGCTCGCGGGGTAAAGCTGGCTAGCGTCATACGGCGTAATCAAACCCGTGCGGGGAACCGTAACGCTCAAAATCAACCGCGACGGATTGTATACCGACCCGTTCCGTTATAAAGAATATGAATACGGGGTATACGCAAATTAACACATCGTGTGTGAAGAAGATATTTTGTATGCGTGAGTAATTTGTGAGTGTTAAAAGTACAAAAAGTATCCTTTAATCCATCGTCACACAAGCTGGTCCGGACGGCTCACTCCATCTTGAATGAGCATACTGCCGAGGTCAGGTCTTGCATCTTTTGCTGTGCTCTTTGTTCTAACGCGCCACAGAAGAAATAGAGCTATCAAACGCCGTCGGCTTGCAGGTTATTTTTTGGGCATATAAAGATCTGTAATCGTTCCCTCCGCGATCTCGGCGGCAAAGAATACCGTTTCCGATAGTGTCGGGTGCGGGTGTATGGTAAGACCGATGTCTTCCATGTCCGCGCCCATTTCCAGCGCGAGCACGGTCTCGGCGATGAGTTCGCCCGCATTGACACCCACGATGCCGGCGCCGAGGATGCGGCGTGTTTTCTTGTCCAGCAGCAGCTTGGTCATGCCTTCGTCGCGCGCCATCGCCAGCGCACGGCCGCTTGCCGCCCAGGGAAACACCGCTTTTTCATACTCGACGCCGTGCTTGCCAGCTTCGGTTTCGGTCAGGCCCATCCAGGCAATTTCCGGATCGGTGTAGGCCACCGATGGAATGGCGCGGGCATCGAATGCCGCCTTATGCCCGGCGATGATTTCCGCCGCGAGTTTGCCTTCGTGCGAGGCCTTGTGCGCAAGCATGGGTTCAGCGGCAATGTCGCCGATGGCGAAAATATGCGGGATATTGGTACGCATTTGCTTGTCCACCGGAATGAACCCGCGCTCATTCACGTTGACCCCCACATTTTCCGCGCCGATATCGCGACCATTCGGGCGGCGACCCACGGCCACCAGGATGCTGTCATATACTTGCGGCTCGGGCGCAGGAGCATCCGAAGCACTTTCGAAGGTTACCTTGAGGCCGCTTTCCAGCGCTTCGATTTGCGTAACCCGAGTTTTGAGGTAGATCGCTTCGTAGCGCTTCTGTATGCGCCTGTGCAACGGCCTGATGAGGTCCGCGTCTGCACCGGGGATCAGTTGATCCATCAATTCCACCACGCTGATCCTGCTGCCGAGCGCATCGTAAACCGTCGCCATTTCCAGGCCGATAATGCCTCCGCCTATGATGAGCATGCGTTTGGGGATGTCCTCGAGCTTCAGCGCTCCGGTCGAATCCATGATACGAGGATCGTCGTAGGGAAAACCCGGAATGCGGGCCGCGCTCGAACCTGCCGCGATGATGCAGTGCTCGAACGATACCGTTTTTGAGCCATCCGGCGTTTCCACCTCGATCATGTTCGCCGAGGTGAATTTGCCCGTCCCCTGTATCGTGTTCACTTTACGCTGTTTGGTCAGACCCGAAAGCCCCTTGGTCAGTTTACCGACGACCGATTCCTTCCAGCTCCGCAGCTTGTCCAATTCTATGCCGGGCTTGGCGAAACCGATGCCCTGGCGCGCCGCCTCCTCCGCATCGGTAATGACTTTGGCAACATGCAGCAGCGCCTTGGATGGTATGCAGCCGACATTGAGGCATACGCCGCCGAGCGTGGGGTAGCGCTCGATCAACACCACTTTCTTGCCCAGATCGGCGGCGCGGAATGCGGCCGTGTAGCCACCCGGCCCCGCGCCCAGCACCACAACATCTGCATGAATATCGCCACGTGAAGCCGATGGCTTGCCGGCAGCCACGGGTGATTCCGGTTCCACCCCGCTGCCCTTCCCCTCGTCCGGGAGAATAGTTCCGGGTGTAGCCGCTCCCTCAGTTGGCTTGGCCGGCTCAGCCAGTTTTTTTGGCGGCTGAACTGATTCAGCCGCTTGCGTCGTTTCCCCAGCCCCAGCCGTTTCCAGCATGAGTATCAAGGAACCTTCGGATATCTTGTCGCCTATCCCAACCTTGATCTCTTTCACCACCCCAGCCTGGGGCGAAGGCACCTCCATGGTCGCCTTGTCCGTTTCCAGAGTGATGAGTGAAGTTTCCTTCTCGACCGTATCGCCCGGCTTCA
>DASVYI010000085.1:0-3177 GCA_036392275.1 Nitrosospira sp.
AGTGGTGACAATCCCTATCGCCATGCACGCAGCCATAGCCAAATAGGCGATGCGCCACGGTTCATAGTCGTAAGCCGCTTCCGAAGAATCCACCGACGCGGCGATCCACAGGGCTCCCGCGGAAGCCATGATCATCGCCACGCGATAGCCTGCCTGATAAGTGGCAGCCATCGCTCCCTGGAGCCTCGATGCCACCGCTTCAATGCGGTAGGCGTCGAGCGCGATGTCTTGTGTGGCGGAAGCAAATGCGACCGTCAACGCGAAAAAAACCGTATAGGTCAGATTCTCGAGCGGATCGGTATTGGCCATACCGGCCAGGGCGGCCGCAATCACAACTTGCGACGCCAACAGCCAAGCCCGCCGCCGGCCCAGCCATGGTGTCAGGAATGGCAGTGGCAGCCGATCCACCAGCGGCGACCACATCCATTTGAAACCGTAGGCGAGCCCGATCCAGCTCAAGTAGCCAATGGTTGCGCGCTCGATCCCCGCCTCGCGCAACCAGAAGGAAAGCGTTCCCAGGACCAGCAGCAGCGGCAATCCCGCGGAGAAGCCCAGCGGCAGCATTCCCAAAACGCGGGGATGCGTGTAAATGCGAAAAGCGTGGAGCCAGCCGGAAAATACCGATGACATTATTCTAAACTGTCCGTTCGAGCGCCATGTGGCGTTTCCAGCGGTTTGTGGGATATGGGATCAACCACCGCCGGCTCGGAGTCATAAATTGTAGTCGTAGTCGATGATAAGCGGTGAATGGTCCGAGAAGCGGTCCGCCTTGTATATCGAAACCCCGGTCGCCTTGCCGGCAATCTCCGGCGTGGCAATCTGGTAATCGATGCGCCAGCCTACGTTCTTGGCCCAGGCCTGCCCACGATTGGACCACCAGGTATATTGGTCGGGCTCCTGATTGATCCGTCTGAATACGTCCACAAACCCCAGCTCGTCGAAGACGCGGCTGAGCCAGACCCTTTCTTCGGGTAGAAAGCCGGAATTTTTCTGGTTGGAGCGCCAGTTTTTCAGATCGATTTCCTTATGAGCGATATTCCAGTCGCCGCACAAAATAATTTGCCTGCCGCTGGCAGCCAATTTTTTCAGATATGGAAAAAAGTGGTCCATGAAAGCAAATTTGATTGCCTGGCGATGCTCCCCGGCGGAGCCCGAGGGCAGATAAAGGGAGATCACTGACAGGTTGCCGAAAACGACTTCAAGATAACGTGCTTCCGTGTCGATGTCCGGAATGCTCAAGCCTTCGATGATCCGGTCCGGCTGGCGGCGTGAGTAGACGCCAACACCGCTGTAGCCCCTCTTTTCCGCGTAATGAAAGTAGCCGTAATAATCGGCTGGGTTAAGCATCCCCGCCGTCATGTCCGCTGTCTGGGCTTTCAGTTCCTGCACACAAACGATGTCCGCCTCCTGCATTGGAAGCCATCGGAAAAAACCCTTGTTCGCGGCGGAGCGGACGCCGTTCAGGTTAAGCGTTATAATTCGCATGGATAATTCTTTCGTTTGTCATACAGCGATGCCCGATTTCCGGAAGGAGTTCATCGAGTTTGCCATCAGCCGCCGTGTACTGTGCTTTGGCGAATTCAAGACAAAAGCAGGGCGCATGTCGCCTTATTTCTTCAATGCCGGGCTGTTCAGCGATGGCGATTCTCTCAGAAAGCTGGGGCAATTTTACGCCAAAGCCATTCAGGCTGCCGAGCTTCCGTTTGACATGCTATTCGGACCCGCATACAAAGGCATTCCACTGGTGAGCGCCACCGCCATCGCTTTGGCGGAGAATGGCTGCAACTTCCCTTTCTGTTTCAATCGCAAGGAAGCGAAGGATCACGGTGAAGGGGGAAACCTTGTGGGCGCTCCGCTTTCCGGGCGGGTGCTGATCGTGGATGATGTCATTTCCGCCGGCACCTCGGTGCGGGAATCAGTCCATCATATTCGTGCCGGCGGCGCCATGCCTTGCGGAGTCGCCATTGCGCTGGACCGTATGGAGCGGGGAAACGGAGCGCTCTCTGCCACGCAGGAGGTTCATCATGCTTATGGGATCAAGGTCATCAGCATCGTGAATCTGGATGACATCATGAATTATCTGCGAGAGAGGAAGGATCTGGCGCATGATCTGCGTGCGGTGGAAGCCTATCGCGAACGATACGGCGTCGATTGATCCGGAAACCTTGAAGTAAAACGGGTGATGCCGGTTCAGGTTCAGGCAGGATCTTACGAGTTTATCGATTCTCCCCGCCCGTTCTCCGGTGGCATGGCTGGCAGTGTAATTTCCCCGCTGGCGTCAAAATTTCGTCCGCGGCCGAATCCTGGTCCACCAAGTTGGCCGCGCAGCCGGTAGTCGGCTCGGGTGCGGTCTCCGGTGGCAAAATCGAATATATGACGAATGATTGATATCGCGGAAACCGTGACTGGCACCGTGATGATGGTTTCTCCGTAGCGCGGAATCGTGCCGCGCTGGTCGCTGACCCCGCTTGCGAAGCTCATTCCGCGTAGATCAAGATCGAGGGCGACGCCATCATAGTCCAGCGGTTGATTGCCGTGGTTCTGAATCCTGAGCTGTACCGCGAAGCGCGCCTCCATGCCTTTTCCCTCCAGTGGCTCCATTCCCGCCACCGAGATCCGGAGTGGATCATGCAGTGCAAATGTCGCGCATCCCGAAAGGATGTACACCAATCCCAAGATCAGCAATATACGAAGGTTCATATTGTCGGCTGATTTCTGGCTGCGGTCCTGAATCTCAACGCGTGTCTTACGCAACGATTCATCATGGGACCAAGTTGACGGTCGAATAGGTGTCTGGGCTGACAACCAGTCCAGGCACGGCACCTCCGGGCGGCCCCACACGAAAGAACCCTGTGTGGAGATTTGTTAAGAAGAAGCTGGCCGGTAAGCCGGGTTCTGTCGTGGACAATCATTCCTCTAGGCGCCCGGTTGCCCGCGCGCTCAAGCGACCCACCCGCAGGCTCAGCGAGCAGCATCTTCGCCTGCCTATTTGGTCTTGCTCCGGATGGAGGTTACCGCGTTTCACCGTAACTTAATACGCTCGTCTCTGTGGCCCTGTTCCTCGCCTTTCGGCGGCCGGCCGTTAACCGGCATCCTGCTCTGTGGAGCCCGGACTTTCCTCCCCCCGCTTCCATTGCTGAAAGGCAGGCGGCGATTGTCTGGCCAGCTTCGGGAGGC
>DASVYI010000086.1:0-2273 GCA_036392275.1 Nitrosospira sp.
GCCTGACGGATGTTGCTTATCTGCGTGAGATGAATGTCCTCGCTGACCGGATGAAAAAACGGGGCGTGGGCGTGGTGACGTTGAGTGAGCACCTCTTCCCAGGCTATGCGGTTACCATTGACAACTGCGCTGCTACGCGCGATCTGGCGGAGTATTTGATCCGGCTGGGGCATCGCGATATCGGAATGATCTGCGGCCCAAGCGGGCTGAACGCGACCCTGTTGAGAACAAAGGGATATTGTCAAGCATTGCAGGCGGCGGGCATTCCGTTTGATCCGGCCCGCGTCATTTCCGGTGATTTCCGGTACCAGGGGGGAATACGAGCCGTCGAGCAGTTTTGCGCCGCAGGTCCCCTGCCGTCCGCCATATTGGCGCAGAATGATGAAATGGCAATTGGCGCCATGGTGGCACTTAAACAGCATGGGCTCCGTATCCCCGCCGATGTGAGCCTGGTCGGGTTCGACGATATTCTGGCAACCCAATATGTGGACCCCGCGCTCACAACAATACAGGTGCCCTTGCATGAGATGGGCGCAATGGGAATGCGGCAGTTATTGCGCCTGCTCAACGGCGAAAAAATCGAGCCGGTCCTTTGGCTCAAGCATACGATCGTAGAACGGCAGTCGGCGCGGCCCGTAGCGTCTTGAATCATCATCAGAAAGGAGCCTAAATGATAGAGTTCGCCGGTGTACGTTTCAAAAACCCTTTTGTGGTCGCGTCAAGCCCATTGACCTCGACGATACAAGTGCTCGAGGCAGCCGATCGCGCGGGAGCTGCGGCGGCGAGCACGAAACTCACTTTCATCAAGCAGCCATTCTATGGCAAACTGCGTATGTATAACGACCCGCGGGTCGGAAGCATTGTTTGTCATGATCGCCGTCTGGACATTGACGAGGCAGTACGTCTGGTCGAGGCAGCCAAGAAGAAAACTTCGCTGGTGATCATGACGAATATCACTCATGACGCCGGAGACCTGGAAGGCTGGGCCAGGCTTGCCAAAGCCATGGAGAACGCCGGAGCGGATATGATTGAAGCCAATCTGATCTGCCCCAACATTCTGCTGACGGCAAAACAACTGGGAAAGCATGGGGATAATCTCAAAGGCGAGCGCGGCGGTGCGCTGACGGGGCAGGACCCGGATGCGTCCCGGGAGGTTGCCCGGACACTCAAAGAGGCAGTGCGAATTCCTGTTGTGTGCAAGCTCACGCCGAACGTGACGGATATTACTGCTATTGCACGCGCATGCGAAGAGGGGGGCGCCGACGGCATCTGCCTGGCAGGCGCGCAGCTCTCTCTGCCACCGGTCGATATTTACAACCCCGATCGGATTTATCCTCTTTTGAATGGCGCCAGTATGGGTAGCCTGGGAGGTCCCGCAACCCGCCTCATGGGTTATGCAGCTGTGGCGCAGACTGCACGGCGAATTCAAGTGCCCATCATAGGCGGGGGCGGGTTGCAGAATTGGCAGCATGGGATCGAATTCATGATGTGGGGAGCCACGTTGGTTACATGCTGCACGGAAATCATGTGGAGAGGCTGGGACGTCGTAACCAAGACTGTCGAAGGCATGGACAGATTCGTGCAGGAACAGGGTTACGGATCCTACAATGATATCATTGGACGGGCAGTGAGGAACGTTCGCCCCGCCGCCGACCTGGAGACACTGCCAGGGGCGCCGGTCGTGGACCTGGAACGGTGCAACGGTTGCGGGCTGTGCCTCAAACCGGGCCATTGTTTCGCGATATCTTTGGAAGACAAGAAAGCGGTGGTGGACGCGGAAGAATGCTATGGTTGCGGCATTTGCATCGCGATGTGCGCGCGCAAAGCACTGGCATTTTCGAGTTGACGGGGAGACCATGGCGGACCAGATTCGAGTTGGCTTAATCGGAGCGGGTTTCGTAGGAAATATCCATGCCCGTGCGTACCGGCGCATCAGGGACCTGGATGTGGACATTTCCGCCGTTGCTGCCGTCCCTCTAGCCCAAGCAGAGGAATTGGCGCGCCAGTACGGAATCGCAGATGCATATGACGACTACCGGCGCATTCTGGCGCGGAGTGATATCAATCTGGTTGATTTGTGTGTTCCCAATCATCTACACGAACGGATTGCAATCGAAGCAGCTCGAGCCGGCAAGCATATCGTGTGCGAAAAACCGTTCACAGGTTATTTTGGCGGACCGGGCGCGGCCACACCGGTGGGTGTCACTTCCAAAGAGCTGATGCTGAAAGAAGCAATAAAGAGCGCGGACCGGATGATCGCGGCGGCAGAACAG
>DASVYI010000087.1:0-3100 GCA_036392275.1 Nitrosospira sp.
CCAGCCCCAGTCCAGTGCCGCCGAACCGTCGGGTGGTGGAGGTATCGCCTTGGGTAAAAGAGGTGAAGAGGCGCGCCAGGACCTCATCGCTCATGCCAATGCCATTATCCGTGACCTGAAACTCCACCGTCGCCTGATCACGGGTGTGGTCCGTCAGCAACGCGCGTACCGATACGTGGCCGGGCTCTTGCAGTCCGCTGGAAAACTTGATGGCGTTATTCGCGAGGTTGACCAGCACCTGGCGCAGGCGCAAGGCATCGCCGAGGACTTCTTCAGGGATCGCGGGATCGAGAAACAGGGTGAGCTCCACGCTTTTTCTTGCGGCCAGACTTTCGAGCATGGCACACGCCTTCTCCACCACGCTCACCACCGACATGGGTGTGTGCTCGATTTCCAGCCGGCCCGCCTCGATCTTGGAAAAATCGAGAATGTCATCGATGATCTCCAGCAGCGCGAAAGCCGATTCACGGATGAGATCGACCATTTCCATCTGATAGCCGTTGAGGCTCGTTTGCTGCAGCACATCCGCCATGCCGATCACACCATTCATGGGCGTGCGTATCTCATGGCTCATCTGGGCCAGGAAAATCGACTTCGCCTGGTTGGCTTGTTCCGCATCCCGGCGCGCCTGCTGCAGGTCCTTCAAAATGCGCATTCTTTCATTGATGTTGATACCGGAAGGGATCAATTTGACGATTTTCCCGCTGGCATCGCGGACCGGCACGAGCATGAAATCCATCATCATGTGACCGCCGTCGGCAATACGTGTCTCGAGGTCATGGCGCACTATTTCTCCGGACAGAGCCCGTGTAATGTCTTGGCGGATTTGCGCCTTCACCTCCGGTGTATAGGCGAACCAACCGGTCTCATCGAGCCGCTTGCCGATGACGTCCGTGCTCTGCAGTCCGCCCGCCTCCAGCGCGGTGCGGTTGATCTCCACCAGCACCCCGTCCGGTGTCATTTCCCCGACAAACGCCGCCATGTTATCCACGATGGCGCGCAGGCGCTGCTCGCTTCCGCGCAAAGCCGCTTCTGCCTGCTTGCGTTCGCGGATATCGCGCAGGACGCCGGTGAAATAACGTTTTCCTCCCACGAAATACTCACTGACGGCAATATAGAGGTCGATAAGCTGGCCATTCTTGTGCCGGCCTTCGATTTCGCGACCCATGCCGATGTTATGCATCCCCTCCACTTCCAGCGTGAGGATATGATCGAATTCGCAACGGCCCCGGCCGGTCCGGTAATACCTGTCGATATAACCGCCATGTCCACTGCGATGCGGCTCGGGCATGATTATGGAAATATTCTGGCCGATCACCTCTTCCCGCGTGTAGCCAAAGAGTTTTTCTATAACCGGGTTAACCGAGCGGATGATGCTCTTATCATCGATCGTGACGATGCAGTCCACCATGTGATCGACCACGGAGCGTGTTTCCTCTTCCTTGCTCTTCAGCACGATGTTGGCTTGCTCCAGATCGGCGGTACGCGCCACAACCCTGTTTTCCAGTTCCTGGTTGAGCTGACGCAGATCGTTTTCAGCGATATCGCGTTCCTGATTGCTGGCATTCAGATGCTCAGTCATGGTGTTGAACGTGGTTGCGAGTTGTCCTATCTCGTCCCACCCCACCACGGGCACGCGCTGCTGCAAATTGCCCGCGGCGATGGACCGCGCACTCTGGCTGAGATTTTTCAAGGTGGTGACGACATGGCGGCTCAGCAGAAAGGTTCCCAGAATGGCCGAAAGCAGCGTCACGCCGAGAACCACCAGGCTGAAAGTGCGCACACGCTGGCCGAATGCAAACACCTCGTCCGCATCCATTTTGACCTCGATGCCCCAGTTCACGCGCGGCAGATATCGCCATGCAGCGACCACCTCCTTGCCGCGGTAATCCGTTTTCAGTCCGGCGCCACGCTCGCCATGCAGGCCGCTTTGAATCGCTTGAAAAAACGGCGGATTGTTGAGGGGCACCTTGAGCGTCAGCGCCGCATTGGGATCGTGCCGCAGGGGCGCCATCACGAGCGCGGCTCGGTCGTTCAGAAGCCGTGTAATCACGGTTTCGCCGCTGGCACCCAGCCCCACGTTGTCGGTCACGACCTGAAATACGCGTTCACTGTATATCTGCAGCGCCAGCACGCCCTCCAATCTGCCTTCGGACATGATCGGAAACGCCATGAAAGCCGCGATCGCGCCGCGCGATGGCGGATAACGTTCGAAATCCGACACACCGTCCTGTAGGGTATCGAGCGCGTGCCGTGCAACGTAGCTCAGGCCGCTGTTCCGCCAGGGACCGGTGATCAGGTTGGTGGCGAAATCCGACTCATGAGCCTGGGTATAGACAATATCGCCCCGAAGGGAAATCAGAAAGAGATCGTAATAACCCGCATCCTCGACGAAACGCTTGAAATGCCCGCGATAATTAGCATCCAGGTTACGATAGGCGGCGGAATTCACCCCATCCTCGGCATACACCTGGGCAAACTCGCGCATGGCCATACGCGTGGTGCTGGCCGCCTGTATGATTTTGGCATCGCGGAGACGCTCGCGCAGATAGCTGTCGATCTGTTCCGCTTTCATATCAGCGATGGCGGAGACCTGCCGGATCGCAGTCTTCTTCATTTCGATTTCGAAGGTATGCAGCAGGCTGTAGCCGATTATCAAAATCGGCAGCAGCGACACGATGACGAACCAAACCGTGAATCGCTGCGTCAGGGACGTGAATCTCATGGGGAAAGTAAAGCTCATTGCATGCCAGTTCCCACGGAAGGCTCTATCGACTTGAGCAGGCGCTCCCACTCTTCACGCGACCGGTATGTCGGGAATGGCGCCGGTTCCAGCGGACGGCCGGAATCCCAGACAATATCGAATTGACCATCGTCCCGCGCCCTGCCGACACGCGCGATCTTCCACACGTGGCGCGTCACCGGATCAACCGAGACCACCCCTTCAGGCGCAGGCAGACTCTGCCGCAGAATCGTGCGCCGCACCTGGGTCACATCGGCCGAGTCCGCTTCGAGCGCCGCCTGCACCCACATTTGCAAATTCACATAAGACGCTTCCGTCGGGCCATCGACCACGGCGTTCTGCCCGAAGCGATCCCGG
>DASVYI010000088.1:0-2967 GCA_036392275.1 Nitrosospira sp.
TGCTCGCCCTCGTCCTTTTGCAGGTATTCGCCGGGGTAATCGTAGAATTCGTAGTCGGCGTTTGCGTGTTGTCGCTTGAAATTGGTTTTGACCTGAAGCTCGACACTAGGCTTTTCGGCATCGTAGTCGTCGAGAACGTAACGGCCTGGCTGTATCTCCCGCTCGAAGCTCCAGGTGCTGATACGCTCCTGCTCCGGGCGGGTCATGCGCTCCTGCGGAATGTAAGGGAGCTGTTCGCAGCCCGGCCGCGCCGAGTGGGCGCTGTAGGAATCCGCGATCACCATGGTATTGCGGCCTTCCTGGTATTTGAAATAGTAGTAGATGCCTTCCTGCTCCATCAGGCGGCTGACGAAGTTGAAGTCGGTTTCCCGGTATTGCACGCAGTAGTCCCAGGTCCGGTAATTTCCCGTGACTTCGAATTTGGTGTCGGCCAGTCCGGGGTAATCGTCGAATATCTTCTTGAGAATGTCCGGCACGGTCTTCTGCTGGAAGATGCGGCAATTGGCCCTGCGGGTAAGAAACCACAACCATGGCCGCACATTTGCCTGATAAGCGTGATAGCGGCCGCGCATGCCCGCCTGGGCGAAACGGGTGACGTAACCGTTGAAATGCCGCAGACCGTTATCCGCCAGTTCCATCTTTACCGTGACATTCTTGCCGAGAATATCGTCCACGTTGATGTCAGCCTTGGTGCTCAATGCATCGATCTGGAACTCGCTCAGACGGGATAGCTCCTCACTGGCCTGCATGCGGTGAAACAGCAGCACATCGGCGCCCAGAGGGGTGCTCAGTTCAAAAGTCCTGGCCATTCGCGTTCCATAGACTCGACCCGGAAATTCGCCGTGTTATCATGGCACGGCTAATGTTTCGTCATCTTTATCGACATTCGCTTTGCGGCTGGTAACCACAAATCCGGCGACGGGATTGCCACCCTCCGTACGCAGCACTTCTGGCTCCACTCCCAGTATAGTAAATCCAGCGGCTGTCAGCGCTTGCCGAAGATAACCGCTGCTGTGGCTGTAGCGTCCGTGCGGGTTGATGCGATAGCCGGGATCCCCGATCGCTTCCTTCACTTCATCGGTGATTGCTTCGACGGTAAATATCATCAAACCGTTATCCTGCAATGCCTCATGCGCGGCATCGAGTAGCGCTTCCAGCGAGCCAAAATACACCAGGGTGTCGGCCGATACGATGAGGTCGAATGCGCTCGTCTGAGTCAAGAGATAGCTGGTCAGTTCGCTCTTTACCAATTCATCATAGCTGTTTCTTGCGCTCGCCTTGGCGAGCATGCCCGACGACAAATCCACGCCGGTGAGGCGGCGCACGTACGGGGCTATGAGAGGGCCACACAGACCGGTGCCGCAGCCCGCATCCAGAGCGGTGAGGTGTTTTTCCGGACCGGTATAAGCGCGTGTCAGTGCTTCGGCGACGAGGTCAGGCGCCCGGTAAGTCAGCTTGCCGAGCTTGGCATCGAAGCTCTCCGCAAAGTTGTCGAATGTGGATTCGACATATTTATCCGAGGCACGCAGAGGAATGTCCTGTCCCGAACATGCCGACAACATATGCCTTGCCACCGGGCTTTCCGGCTCGTCAGCAAGCCATTGGCGATAAACTTCGGCCGCCGCCTCGGTCTGCCCCAGCGTGTAATACGCGATGCCGAGCAACTTGCGCGAATCGGGATGATGCGGCATCAATGTAATCGCCTTGCAATACCAGGCAACGGCCTCCCTGGTTCTGCCTTGAGCCGCCAGCAGTTTGCCCATGTTGTTGTGGGCATCCACATGGCCGGAATTCAGTTCGATGGCTTTTTGATAAGCTTCGGCCGCTTCGGCAAATCTTCCCCTGGCCTTGGATAACGCGCCGAGGTTATTGTGAGCATTGGCATGATCGGGCGCCAGCGCGATGACTTTTTCATATGCATCGGCCGCTTCGGCCAGGCGGCCACCCTCGACCAGCACGTTGCCCAGATTGTTGTAATAGTTCGGCTGGCCGGGGTTTAACGCGATGGATCGCTGGATGTGCTCAACCGCCGTATCGCTGTGGCCGCCCTGATGCAGGAGAACCCCGAGAAAATGATGCGCATCGGCATAATCCGGCGCGGCATCGAGAATCCTTCGATAGAGTGTTTCCGCTTCCACCAGATGGTCGCGGCGGTGAATTTGCAACGCAAGCGCCAGCGCATCGGGCAGGCTCAGCTCCGAGATCTGTTCCCGTTCACCCTCGGCTTCGTCCTGGATTTCAGGATGCATGGATTATGCCCATAGATTATGCCCCCACGGCTTTCGTAGGATGGGTGGAAGCTGCAAGCCGCAACCCATCAAGTGCTGATGGGTTACGCTTCGCTTCACCCTACCAGAGCTATTCGGCCAGTCGGTCAATGTAGATACCAGGGGTGGAGTCCGGGATCTCCATGACGTTTACCACCCGCTGGTAGAATTCCATCGAGCCTGCCCCGCCGATGATGGCATAGGCATAACCCACAGCCACCATGGCGTGAAGGCTGGCCAGCAGCAGGCCCCGTCCGATGCCTCCCCCCCGTTCTGACTCCAGCACACCCAACGGCCCAAACATGCCGCGGCTGGTGCTGTCGTAGCAGGCAAAGCCGAGTATTGCCCCATTCTCGGTCGCGATATGGCATGAGATCGGGCGATTACTGAACGCCACATCACACTCGCTCGCCCATCCATTGCCGAAGTGTTCGCGAACCCAATTGATGACTTGGTGCTTTTCGTAGGCCATTGCGCGGCGAAAATGAACTTCGCCAGCACCAGGTTTCTTTAAATTCAGTTCGCCATCAGGCAACTTATACAATTTCACCAAGAGGTCAGGCACATCGGAAACCTACAGTATAAGTATTTGTTTGATCAATCGACTCTGACCCCATTGATTCCCGAGTATTACCCCGTTTTCCGTCGCGATATGGCATGAGATCGGGCGATTACTGAACGCTATATCACACTCGCTCGC
>DASVYI010000089.1:0-6499 GCA_036392275.1 Nitrosospira sp.
ATTGTAGACGTACGGTTTGAAAACCACGTGCCGCCCATTCATTCGCTGCTGCGCACCGGGAGGGAAGAGGAAATCGTTCTTGAGGTTTTGTCCCAGCTCGGCGGCAGCGTGGTGCGCGCCATTGCGTTGACGCCTACGCAAGGCCTTGCGCGGGGCATGCCGGTCAGGGATACCTGCCAACCGTTGAAAGTCCCCGTTGGCGACGCAACGCTCTCGCGCATGTTCAATGTTTTCGGTGAAGTCATCGATCGTTTGCCACCACCGACCGAGGTGCAATGGCGTACGGTTCATCACTCATCGCCGCCTCTGGCGAGGCGCTCCACGAAATCCGAAATTTTTGAAACAGGCATCAAAATCATAGATGTGCTGATGCCGCTGGAGCGTGGCGGTAAAACCGGCCTGCTTGGCGGTGCGGGGGTAGGTAAAACGATCCTGCTTACCGAAATGATCCACAACGTGGCCGGGCAGCATGAGGGTGTGAGCATTTTTTGCGGCATAGGGGAACGCTGCCGTGAAGGGGCGGAACTCTACCATGACATTATGGCGGCCGGAGTGCTGAAGAACATGGTTATGATTCTCGGTCAGATGAACGAACCTCCAGGCGCCAGATTTCGCGTCGGTCATGCGGCGCTGACCATGGCCGAGTATTTTCGCGATGACGAGCATCGTGATGTATTATTGCTGATAGATAATATTTTTCGCTTTATCCAGGCGGGTATGGAGGTCTCCGGGCAAATGGGTCAGATGCCATCACGCCTGGGCTATCAGCCGACAATGAGCACGGAGCTGGCCGAGCTGGAGGAACGCATCGCCAATACCGATAGCGGCGCTATCACATCGATTCAGGCGGTGTATGTTCCCGCGGATGATTTTACCGATCCTGCCGCGATACATGCTTTCTCGCATCTTTCCGCGTCCGTCGTACTCTCGCGCAAGCGGGCCAGTGAAGGACTGTATCCCGCCATCGATCCGCTGCAATCCAGTTCCAAAATGGCGACGCCAACCGTTATCGGCCCAAGACATTACCATATTGCCCAGGAGATCCGCCGCACGCTGGCGCAATACGCCGAGCTCAAGGACATCATTGCCATGCTCGGGCTTGAACAGCTGTCGCCGGAAGACCGACAGGTAGTGGCGCGTGCCCGGCGGCTGGAGCGTTTTCTCACTCAGCCGTTTTTTACCACCGAGCAGTTCACCGGCATCAAAGGGAAGTTTGTGAGCCTCGAGGAAGCGCTGAGCGGTTGCGAACGCATTTTGCACGACGAATTCAGAGACATTCCAGAGAGCGCGTTGTATATGATCGGTACGGTTGATGAGGCGGAAAAGCAACACATCCGCCAGGCGGCCATGACGTCCCTCACGCAGGACTTGGCCGCAAGGTCTTCGAAGCCTGGGCGGAGCGAACCTGTAGCGCATGAATCTTAAGGTTCTTTTGCCGTTTGCGGTCTTTGCCGAGAAAACCGGCATCACACGCATCGTTGCCGAAACCAGCGCCGGGTCGTTCGGGTTCCTGCCCAGCCGGCTCGATTGCGTGGCAGCGCTGGTACCGGGGATTTTTATCTTCGAAATCGAGGGTGAGGGTGAAGTTTACCTGGCGGTCGATGAGGGTATTCTGATAAAAACTGGCACGGATGTGCTGGTTTCGGTACGCAATGCCATAGAAGGTACCGATCTGGCCACGCTGCGCGAAGCCGTCCAAAAAGAATTTTTAAGTATGGACGTACAGGAGCACAGCGTGCGTCAGGCGATGGCAAAAATGGAGAGTGGATTAATACGCCGTTTTGCAGAATTTTTCCGCGAATGACCGGCGAACGAGAGAAGAAGCAGACGACGGATGAGCAGGTATTTATCCGGCGGATCGGCATTAAGGCCGAGCGCAAGCTGAAAGTTCAACAAACGCAACGCAGTGCTTCCCGGCTGGTCTGGTCGGGCTTGTCCATGATCGGGCTTGTTGGCTGGTCGGTTGTATTACCGACGGTACTTGGCGCAGCGCTCGGCGCCTGGCTGGATCAGCGCTATCCCATGCGCCATTCCTGGACGCTGACGCTCCTGTTCACCGGTCTGTTCGTCGGTTGTTTGAATGCCTGGCATTGGGTGGCGAAGGAAGATAAGGAAACCCACGAGCAAGAGACGCATGATCATGAATGAAGTGCTAAATCAGGTGTTGGCTTGGGTATTCCTGTGGTTGCTGCCGTTGGCAACCGGCATTTTGCTGGGCGCGATCTTCTTCGCGGGTCTGTGGTGGACGATTCGGCATGGCCTGTCGTCCCGCAGGCCGGGGTTCTGGTTCATTTGCAGCATGCTGCTTCGGACGGGTTTTACCGTGACGGGCTTCTATTTTTTGTTGACCCTGCCGGATCATGGCTGGAAAGCCCTGGCCGCCGGCCTGCTCGGATTTATCATTGCCAGGCTGGCGGCAACGCGGTTTTTGCCTGTCGCAGAGTTACGGGTAAAAAAACAATTTTGAATTACCAGCAGGCCGGCACGTCATGCGCTTCAGTCCTGATGACCTTATATTCTGGCAGTACGGATTCCTGAAACTGAACGCCACGATTCTGTCCACGTGGGGTCTCATGCTTGTCCTGGCATTGGGTTCCAAAGCCATTACCCGCAAGCTTTCCATTGGGCCGGAGCGCTCCCGTTGGCAGAATTTGCTGGAGATTGTGGTTATAACCATCCTTAAACATATTGAAGACGTGGGTTTGCGCCGGCCGGGAATGTACATCGGCTTCGTCGGCACGCTGTTTCTATTTATTGCGATCGCCAGCTTTTTCACGATCGTTCCCGGATATGACCCGCCGACCGGCTCGCTTTCCACCACCGCGGCACTTGCGATTTGCGTATTTTTCGCCGTGCCGTTCTATGGCATAAGAGAGCAGGGGCTGATCCGTTATCTTCGCGCTTACCTCAAGCCGACCCCCATCATGCTTCCGTTCAACATAATCGGAGAATTTTCGCGGACGCTTGCCCTGGCTGTCCGCCTGTTCGGCAATATGATGAGCGGTACCATGATTCTCGCGATTCTGCTGCTCATCACCCCGTTCATCTTCCCAGTCGTCCTGAGCGCGCTCGGCTTGCTGATAGGCATGGTTCAGGCCTATATCTTCAGCATTCTTGCCATGGTTTACATTGCCGCCGCCACGTCGAACGGCAAGCGTCCCGATTCCGGGTGGCCCGACCGTTTCAGTCAGGAAGACACGGCTCAACCCGGCGGGTCTGCGCCGGAAGAAGGAAGATCGAGTACCGGCAAATGACTTCCGAAACCTGAACGCAAGAACGAATCAGAGGAGAAATTATGGATAGCGTCACCCTTATCGCAATCATATCGATCATTACGTCAGGTCTGACCATCAGCATCGGCGTGATCGGCCCGGCACTGGGAGAGGGGAGAGCGGTTGCCACGGCTTTGAGTTCACTGGCGCAGCAGCCCGATGCCGCCACGACGATTACCCGGACATTGTTTGTCGGTCTTGCAATAATAGAATCGACGGCAATTTATTGTTTCGTGGTTTCCATGATACTGATTTTTGCCAATCCGTTCTGGAGTTATGCTATCGCCGGGGCTGCGGGAAAATAGTTTGTGTTGATCGACTGGTTTACCGTTGTTGCACAGGGTGTCAATTTTCTCATTCTGGTATGGTTGCTGAAACGCTTCCTTTACCAGCCGATCCTTGACGCCCTGGATGCGAGAGAAAGGCGTATTGCCGCGGCACTCAACGATGCCGATGCGAAAAAACTGGAAGCGGAGCAGGAGCGCCATACGTTTCAGCAAAAGAATAGTGAGCTGGATCAGCAGCGGGCTGAGCTTTTGAGTAAGGCGCTGGATGAGGCGCGGACCGAACGCAAACGCCTTATCGCCGCCGCACGGCGGGATTCGCAGGAGCTTCGCGCCAAGCGCGAGAAAGCGCTGAAATGGGAATACCATAATCTGAGCCAGGCAATCGCCAGTCAAACGTGCGCGGAAGTGTTTGCCATTGCCCGGAAAGTCCTGGCCGATCTGGCGAGCACCACGCTCGAAGCACACATGATGGCGGCGTTTATCAAACGGCTGCACGAGCTTGGCCATGAGGAAAAGGCGCGGCTGGCTTCAGCGGTCACGGAGCCTGCGCTTACGCCCCCGATTGCATCTGCGGGTGAAACGCTCGCGTCAGGGATTGTGGTGAACAGCAGGTTTGAATTGTCCGCGGCGCAGCAGAATATGATTGGGGCTGAGCTTAAGGAAAGTCTGGACAGGGATGTTCCAGTCCGGTTTGCTGTCAAACCGGATCTGATTGTCGGCATCGAACTCATGGTAAACGGATATAAGCTGGCGTGGAATACTGCAGACTATCTTGCGTCACTGGAAAAGGATATGGGTGAAGCGCTGAAAACACAGTTTCAGTTTGAATCCGAGACCGGGGTGGAAGTCGAATCCGAAGCCGAAACGGAAGCGGAAGCGGAAGCGGAAGCCGAAGCGAAAACCACGGAAACCAAAGCCGGGACTTAGGGGTATCCCTGATAAGTGTCCATGCGCCGGACGATCAAGCTCAACATGAAGCTCTCCCGAGTGGCAATAAACAGGCAATAGAAACATGCAAGAGGTTTTCAATCGCACGTTTGCGCAAATGGAGCGGGCACGGGAGACCTGGAAGCCTCAGCTAAAACTGCGCGAGACGGGCACGATCACAAGCATCGCATCCGGTATTGCAAGGATATCCGGTCTCCCCGGCGTGGGATTCGAGGAGGTACTCAAGTTTCCCGGCGGTTTATATGGCATCGCTTTTAACGTGGAAGAGCATGAAATCGGGGTGGTTTTGCTTGACGACTATTTCCACCTGCATACGGGCGATGAGGTGGAGCGGCTCGGTCATGTCATGGATGTAGCGGTGGCTGATGAATTGATTGGCCGGGTCATCGATCCACTGGGGCGGCCGCTGGATGGCAAGGCACGGATCGTGTCCGCGAAACGGCTGCCAATCGAGCGCAAAGCGCCGGATGTGATCGACCGCGCGCCTGTCACAGTACCTCTGCAGACCGGGGTCAAGGCTATCGATGCACTGATTCCGATTGGCCGCGGCCAGCGCGAACTGATTCTGGGCGACCGGCAAACCGGCAAAACCACGATCGCGCTCGACACAATATTGAATCAGCGCGGGGAAAATGTCGTCTGCGTCTATTGTGCCATCGGGGTGCATGCGGCCGGGATCGCCAAGGCAGTCGCGACGCTGCGGGAAAAGGGCGCGATGAGTTACACCATCGTGGTGGTGACCGAAGGCGATGCACCCCCGGGACTCATCTACATCGCGCCATATGCAGCAACGAGCATTGCCGAACACTTTATGGAGCAGGGCCGCGACGTGCTGATTGTCTATGATGATCTCACGCATCACGCGCGTGCTTATCGCGAGTTGTCTTTGCTCCTGCGCCGGCCCCCTGGCCGCGAAGCGTATCCTGGCGACATTTTTTACATTCACTCGCGGCTGCTGGAGCGCGCAACGCATCTGCGCGCCGAACTTGGCGGCGGTTCATTGACTGCGCTACCGATCATCGAGACGGAAGCTCAAGACATCTCCGCCTATATTCCCACCAATCTCATTTCCATCACCGACGGACAGCTTTACCTTTCGCCGACATTGTTCGAGCTGGGTGTCCTGCCTGCCATTGATGTGGGTAAATCCGTGTCGCGCGTGGGAGGCAAGGCGCAGCGTGCCATCTACCTATCGGTGGCCGGCGACTTGAAACTTGGTTATGCCCAGTTTGAAGAGCTGGAAGCGTTTGCCCGGTTTGGCGCTAGGACGGACGAGGATACCCGGAAAATTATCGAGCATGGGCGGCGTATCCGTGCCTGCCTCAAGCAGCCGGAATCCGCACCGGTTTCCGTACCGGAGCAAGTTGCGGTACTGCTGGCTCTGACGGCCAGACTTTTTGATGATGTGCCGCTCGACCGAATGGCCGATGCCGAGCTGGCGTTAAGACGAGCGGTGATGGATTCCGCTCGCGGGGTGTGGGGATGGTATCGGGCAGCCGGGGATTTGAATGACACAGATCGTGAATCGATGATGCGAATCGCACGCGAAGCACTCGCCGCTTTTAGAGCACCTTCCTGATTCCCGGCCGGGCCGTGATCAGAAATATGAAACAGATTGAGGCTGGGTGAAGGTATATGCCCGGGGTACTCAAGTTCCCTTCGGGCCTACATTGGCCCGGATAAAATGAGAATGATCATGGAATTCAAAGGGAAGCCGAGGCACTCAAACGTGATTCGGGTGTGGCTTCCAAATCGTTCACAACTTTCGACAAGCGTTGCAGACGTTCTGCTTTACCCTTCAAAAGCGTATAGATATTATCCGAGGCATTGATCAATGCAGGCTGATGGGATACCGCTATCACCGTAAGATTCTGCGATAGCTTTCTCAAGGTTTCGCAAACCAGGCGCTCGCTTTCCGGATCCAGCGCGCTGGTGGGCTCGTCGAGCAGTAGGAAAAGCGGTTGGTGGGCCAATGCCCGGGCAATTGCGATG
>DASVYI010000090.1:0-11425 GCA_036392275.1 Nitrosospira sp.
TTTCGGTTCCAACACGCGCGATTTCGCCATTGCGAATCTGGACAAGGGTGGCGTACGGCGCGCCACGGATGACGAGTGGCAGATCGATGCATGCCCGCATAACGGGGGCAGTGTCGCGCCCGGTTACCGGAATCAGCTCCATCTGGCATGGTTTACCGACGGCGCCGCCCGTCGCGGCCTGTTCTATAGGCAGATCGACGGTGATTGGCAATCACCGCCCATGCCCATCGGCAATTCCTCAGCTCAGGCGAATCATGCCTCGGTGGCCGCAGAGGGGAAAACCGTTCTGCTCACTTGGCGCGAGTTCGATGGAAACACCTATTCCGTGCAGCTGATGTACTCGACCGACGCCGGCTCATCCTGGAGCAAACCCATGCAGCTGATGGAATCCAGCGGCGCGACCGATTATCCCATACCGTTGATCGACGCCGAAAAAGTTCTGATCGTGTGGAATACCGCAAAAGACGGCTTGCGTATTGTGCCTATAGAACGGGTCACCGCAAGACGCTCCGGCTGATTTAAAAAAACAAATATGAAGTCCATTCCTCTCGCCCTGGCGGGCCTGGTGGCGCTGTCGCCTGTCTGGGCGGCTGATGACGCAAAACAGCCAAATAAGCCTTCTCAGAAAAAAATCCATGCCGCTTCACCCAAACAGGAAACAGCTTCCGGGACATTGGCGGCTACGGGCATGAGTGAAGGGGCAAGTGCCCAGCCGGACAGCGTCGCGCCGCAGCGAGAGATGAATCGTGTGGTATCGAGCGCGGCTCAGCCTCTTGCCACTGGTGGGGGAAAACTGGATGAGGCGGCGGCCGGGGACAATGAAAAGGCTGTCGGGCAGATCAAGCCGGCCCCCGGCAGCGAAAAGGTTAGCGAAAAAGAAACCGTCTTCAAGGAAATGGTCGTCACGGGCGAGGTCGAGCGCGACACCCATTACACCTCACCTTCGACCCGGGTAACGCGCATGCAGATCGAGCGTCAGAACGCACAAACCACGGAAGAGGTACTCAAATACCAGCCCAGCCTGCAAATCCGCCAGCGTTATGTCGGTGATCCCAACGGGGTGCTCGGTATCCGGGGGGCCGACATGTTCTCGACGGCGCGTAACATGGTGTATGCCGATGGTTTGCCGCTGCACAATTTCTTGCAGGCAACATTCAACGGCGCGCCCCGCTGGTCGCTGGTCGGTCCGAATGAAATCGATGCCGTGGACGTCGTCTATGGGCCCTTTTCGGCGGAATATAGCGGCAACTCCATCGGGGGCGTCATCAATATCAAAACGCGCATGCCTAAAAAGGAGGAATTCTACTTCGAGAGCAGCGTTTTTATTCAGCCGTTCAAAATCTATGGCCCGGATCAAGGGACTTTCGTGGGCGATCGCCAGTATGTGGCTTACGGTAACCGGTTTCAGGACAAGTTTACCGTCTACCTGGCCTATAACCGCCTGGAGGCCCAGAGTCACCCTATGAGTTATTTCATTGACAATACCGGTTTACACAGCGGGACCGGATCACCGCCATTCACGGCAGTCAGCGGCGGTATCGGCGTATTGGACACCCGTGGCACCCCGAGCATCATTTATGGGGATACCGGGCCGGAGAAAGTGAATACTCACTTATTCAAGGTCAAGCTGGGTTATGACATCAACGCCGAGCTCCAGACCATCTTTACCGCGGCGTACGAGGATCGTACGCGCAATGGCAATAACGTACAGAATTTCCTGACCACTGCGTCCGGGCAGCCATTCTGGGGCGGTCCTGCGCCGACGTGCAACTCACCCGCAACCTGCGCGGTTCCCGGCAATGCTTCGCTGAATGGAACGCGATTCGACGTGGTGCAGAGTGGTTTTGGCGGCAACCAGGACAAGCGCGAGACGCTGAACCTTGGCTTGCAGCTTCGCGGCGCGCTCACCCCAAACTGGAACATCGATACGACGATCAGCTACTTCGACGTATTGAAAGACACCCGGGCCACCGCTTTTTTCAACGCAAACGATCCGAAAAATACGGGTGCAGGCCAGATTCAGGATTTCAAAAAATTCAACTGGCTGAATTACGATCTCAAGCTGGGCACCCCTGCGTTGCTGGGCAATGAAAAGATATCGCTTCTGGGCGGCTATCACTTCGATCTATATACCTTGAGCTTCCGGCAGTTTGCTCTCACCGATTACAACACCCTCACTCGTGGCGCATTGCAGGCGAACCGCAACAATGACGGGCAGACCTCAACCCATGCGGTTTTCGCGCAATCGGCCTATCGCTTTTTGCCGGACTGGGATGTGACAGTTGGCGCGCGCCAGGAATGGTGGTCGGCTATGAATGGCGTTGTAGGAAGCACTGCTGTGCCGGACCGTGAGGTATCCGCGCTTTCTCCCAAGGTTTCCCTGGGCTACGAGCCGGGGCCATGGAAGGTCCGCTATTCGTTCGGCCGGGCTCATCGATTCCCGGTCATTGCCGAACTGTTCCAGTCGCTGAGCACACCGACCAGCATTCTTACCGCCAATGCATTGCTCAAACCCGAGAATGGGGTGCATCACAACTTCATGGTCGAATATGGATTGCCCAAGGGCTATATCCGCGTGAATGCCTTTCGCGACGATATCAAGGATGCCATCCAGCAGGTGCAGCGCGCCTCGGGTGTACTCGTTTCAAGTGCTTTTCAGAATATTGCTCAGACCAGCACGACCGGTGTTGAGCTGATTTTTGATCAACGTCGCATCTTTGGTTCGAAATTCGATTTCAGCTTTAACGGTACCTGGATGAATGCGAAAGTGGATAAAGGAGGGATCGTCGCATTCACGGACTCGACTGGAGCGAACGCTAATTACAACCTTGACGGCAAGCAACGTATCCGCTTACCTCACTGGCGGGCAAATTTCTTTGCGACCTATAATGCTACCGAAGCATGGGATATTTCACTCTCGGGCCGCTATACCAGCGATTCCTTTAATGATCCCGATAACAGGGATCACGTAAATGATGTGTTCGGCGCGCAGAGCTCGTTCTTTTTCATGGATTTCAAAACCAGTTACCGGTACAAGTTCCAGAATGGGTTGAAAAGCCGGTTCTCATTTGGTATTACCAACCTGAACAATGACAAGGCATGGGTTTTTCATCCCTATCCGCAGCGAACCTATCTGGTTGAAGCCGCGTTCAGCTACTGAAAACACGGATAGACGCACCCGGTCTGCCTAATCTTGTGGGGGGATGCGGCGAAAATTATGCAAATAGGTTGACTACGCCGTCCAGGCCGACGTGGTTGATCGCATAGGTAGCCTTTTTCTGTACGACGGGTTTGGCGTGATAGGCAATGCTGACTCCCGCTGCGTCCATCATTTTCAAGTCATTGGCCCCATCCCCGATCGCGATGATCTGCTCCCGCCTCAATCCCAATTCCTCGCTGACTTTTTTTAATACCTCCGCTTTCCCCTCCGCCCCGATGATTTTTCCCAGTACCCTGCCGGTGAGCTTTCCATCCGAGATTTCGAGTGTATTCGCGGCTGCATAATCGAAATTGAGCTTTGTCTTGATTCTGTCGGCGATGAATGTAAAGCCTCCCGAAATGACCATTGTTTTCAGGCCGGCAGCCTTCATCCGCTGCAACATCTTTTCCGCACCCGGACTCAGCCGGACCCTGCTGTCATACACCCTCTGCAGTGCCTCCTCCTCGAGACCGCGCAGAAGCGCGGTGCGCTGCCTCAAACTCTCTTCGAAGACAATCTCGCCGCGCATGGTTCTCTGCGTGATTTCTGCCACTTGCGGCTTTATGCCATGCAGGTCCGCAATTTCGTCGATCGATTCGACCGCAAGCAGCGTCGAATCCATATCCATGGCTACCAGACCGAAGCCGGCAAGCGGTATTGCTGGGTCCACGAAGGCAAAGTCCAGTCCGGCATCCGCGCAATATTCGGCGATATGCTCGCGCCGGGTGGCGTTTGTCAACCGGAAGGCTTCGCCCGTGATGCGTTCGATATCAGTGGCGCCGGCCAGCTTCGCAAGCTCTCGCAGGTCGCTGTTTGCGATCTCGAGTCCCTGTATGATGAGATTCATATACAATTCCATTGCTATTGAGAATGTTGCTGCATTTTATCTGGAAATGATCCGCACATCATCCCGGATTGACGCCGTTTCAAAAAGAACGCCATGCCAAATATAATCTCCGGCCCGGCCATTCATACCGATCCTGAGCGGCTTCCTTATCCTTTCTTTTTCAGGAAAGCGTGAAGTGAACAAACCGCTCATTATCGGAACACCCCTGAGCTCATCCGCCGTGAAAGTCATGCTGCTGGGCAGCGGTGAACTGGGCAAGGAAATCATCATCGCATTGCAGCGCCTGGGTGTGGAAACCATCGCGGTTGACCGTTATCCCGGCGCGCCCGGTCATCAGGTGGCGCACCGTTCGCATGTCATCGATATGACGGATGGCGCGGAATTGCGCAAACTGACGGAACGTGAGCAGCCTGATGTCATTGTGCCGGAGATCGAAGCGATCGACACGCACACATTGAAGGAAATCGAGCGTTTGGGGATGGCGCGCATCATCCCGACGGCACGAGCCACCCATCTTACCATGAATCGTGAGGGAATCCGGCGTCTCGCGGCGGAAATACTGGGTTTGCCGACGTCCCCCTACGCTTTCGCAAGCAGCCTCGAAGAATTGCGCCTGGCGATCGAAAACGGCATCGGCTACCCTTGCGTCGTAAAGCCGGTCATGTCGTCATCCGGCAAGGGTCAGTCAAAAATCGACTGTACCGAAGAAGTGGAGGCGGCATGGCATTATGCCGCGAGCGCCGGGCGAGTGAACCAGGAACGTGTAATCGTCGAAGGTTTTATTCATTTCGATTACGAAATAACACAGCTCACGGTACGCGCCGCGGGCGCGGATGGCGGAGTGGAGGCGCATTTTTGCGAGCCCATCGGCCATATCCAGGTGGACGGCGATTACGTGGAAAGCTGGCAGCCGCAGGAAATGCCGCCACTGGCGCTACGGCGGGCACGCGAAATTGCCGAAAAGGTCACCCGTGATCTCGGGGGCGTGGGCATTTTCGGCGTGGAGCTGTTTGTCAAGGGGGACGATGTGTGGTTTAGCGAAGTCAGTCCGCGCCCGCATGATACCGGCATGGTCACGATGTGCAGTCAGATTCAGAGCGAGTTCGAACTGCACGCCCGCGCGATACTCGGTCTGCCTGTGAACACCGGCCTGCGGGCGCCGGGCGCAAGCGCCGTCATTTACGGGCAATTGAAAGAACGGGCCATCGCTTTCATGGGAGTGGACGCGGCCTTGCGTGTGCCACAAAGTGACCTGCGCCTGTTCGGCAAGCCCGAATCGTTCCCGAAGCGGCGTATGGGCGTGGCGCTGGCGAACGGCGCCGATACCGTTGAAGCCAGAGCCCGCGCAAAGCTCGCGGCAAGCCGTGTGATTCCTGTAAGTTCCGGTAAAAATAGCCGTTAAAGAGAAGCTGGCTGGTAATCAGCGGCAAATCTGATTGATTTTCTTGCGCCGAAAGCACGCAGGTCTCATGAGAACCACATTCTACTATCGGCGATTTATCGGTGATTCATCAAGTTATCATAAATTGTTCTTAAGATAAGAACCTGGAGAAAAACAACAAGATGAGATTGAGGCGATTGTGTGTGTCATGCACGTTGTCCAGGATCCTGCGCGGATATGTGCCGGTATGGGCAATTGCGGCGCTCCTGGGTTTGAGCATGACGGGATGTAATGTTCTCATGAAACTGAACCCGTCAGGTTCCGAGACCGAGGCTGCTCTCGAACCCTGCGCCAAAGAACAGTGCGAGGCCGAACGAGAAAAGCTGATGGCGGAAAAGGAGGCACAGCAGCAGGAAATCGAACGGTTGCAGAAGGTGCTGGCTGAAAAGGATGCGCTTATTCGCAGCCAGCAGGCTCGCCAGCAGGATCAGGCGAAGACGCTACAGGAAGCCAGCAGTCAGGCAGCCCATGCGCAGATAAAGTTGCGCCGTCTGGCTACGCGTCCGGCAGCCGCTTCAACGATCGCAGAAGCCGAAATATCCGTGGAAAGCCTGAAATCATCTCCGGCAACACACACGGAGCAGTTTTTGCAAACTCAGGCACAGCGTCTTCTTGCTGCGGCGACCGCGTCGTACGCGGAGGACAATTATGCTGCCGCCATGGACCAGGCCGCGCAGGCCCGCGAGTTCATAGACATGGTGAAGAATAACCGGATCCGCAAGGCGCCCGGCCGGACAACGGTTTCATTGCAAACGCCGCTTCCGCTGCGCGTCATCGCCGACAGCAATCTGCGCCAGAAGCCGGGCCTGAAATCTGCCGTGCTCGGGATACTGAAAAAAGATTCGACAATGACAGCGGAAGCTTACCATGGGGATTGGCTGCAGGTTCAGACCGCCGATGGGCATTCCGGGTGGGTGCTGAACACGCTGGTGGAGGCGCAGGCAGGGAAACCCTGAGCGGCAGAATACGCCGGTATGCGCGCAGCGAACGGATCAAACACCGACCAAGCACGGACCAATGCGGACTAAACGCGGACCAATTGGACCGGTAGTGGGCTGGCTCGAATAATTCAAGGAAGGGGGAGTTCTGCGGCTTGGTGATCGCAATACGCGCGGTTACGTCCGGCGCGTTTTGCCTCATAGAGCGCGTTGTCAACGCGAGCGAGCAACATGGTTGGCGTCGCGTCATCGTGCTGACACTGTACGATACCAATACTCACCGTAACGGAAATTGTGGTTCCGTCGATGCCGTAGTGCATATTTTCCACCTGGGAGCGGATGCGCTCCGCGGTTTTCCGCGCCATATCCGCTGATGTTTCGACCAGAATGATGATGAATTCATCGCCGCCATAGCGTGCTGCGTAATCAATGCTGCGAACCGATTGAAGAAGTATCCGCGCGACGGCGGCGAGGATCTCATCGCCTGTTACGTGCCCATAGGTATCGTTGAGTGTTTTGAAATAATCGATATCCAGCATCAGCAGGCTGAACCGCCGCTGGGTTCTATTGAATCGCGCAAGCTCATCGGTCAGAATCGCATCCAGCTTGCTGCGATTGTACAAGCCGGTAAGACTATCGGTAACGGAAAGCGTCGCGAGCATTCGATTCTGTTGCTGCATGCTTTCATTGGCGGCGATGATTTCGGCGTGGTTGCGGCGCAGCCGGTCCGCCATCTGATTGAATACCGTCGTGAGGCGGCCAACTTCGTCGTTCCGTGTCGCAGCGAGCTGTACATCGAGATCACCTTCCGCAATACGATCCGCTGCACGGATCAGCCGCTGTAGCGGTCCAACGATCGAGCGGCCCATCCTGAACGCAACCGCCGCGACGATCAGAACTAGCGATCCCGCCAGCACCAGGAACATGTTGCGCAGCTCTATCCACGCACCATAAACTTCAGCACGACTGCGTTCCGCGACGATAGTGATCCCCAGTTCCCTGGAAACATCCGCCACGCCGATCACATCCCGGTGTGTCGCTCCCTGAAAAACCATGGACTTGCCAGGCTGTGCCAGCAAGCGCTGCAGCAACGATATGTCGAGTTGCACCGGCTCGCCGGTATCGCCCTGGCTGGTAATAAGAGTTCTGCCATTCGAGTCGAGCAGGAGTACTTCACCCGGTGGCGAGTTGGTTGCGCTTTTGAGATGGGATTGCAACGTGCGCAGGTCAAGCACGGCCACCAGTGCTCCTTTTATGATGTTGTCGTATGAAAGCACCGGTACGGCAATCGCAAGCGATGCCGTGCGGTATCGCTCGTCCCAATGGGGTCGCGCAATCACGAGACCTTCAACGGCGGCGGCACCGGGCCAATCATCCGGAAGCGTGATGGCAGCGGGGGTCCGTGCGCTGCTGGCCACGGTTTTTCCCGAAGCATCCACTACGGTCAGCTCCAATATCGTGTCGAGCTTCTCCCGTACTGAATACAGATAATGAGCCATTGCCGAGGGATTTTTTACAGGTGTGTTTGCTTGCGGCCGATCAAGCGCCGGCAATCCGTCTATGACTGCGCCGGATGCGGCCGTCACACGAGCTTCGTGGACGCGCTTATCCATCCAGAGTCCTATTTCACGGTCCGCATAACTTGTCAGTGCGCGAAGCTCCCGGGTCACGTTTTCGCTGGTCTGCGCCTCATTCTGACGGAACGACAGCAACCCTAGCCCGAGCGACGGAATAAGCGTGGCAAGCACGGCGAACACCATGATCTTGCTTTTGATGCTTTTCAGAAAATCCATCGGAACGGTTTACGGCTGCAAAGGAAAATCAACGGGCGGGCTTTGCATGGACAAAGGTTCGCTGTGCTCAAAAGCAGCCACGGCACATGGCGTGCCATCGCAAAAACTGCGGAAAGAAAAAGCTGTCGTGATCAACATATGCGCTGTTGCTGCAAAAAATGAGTGGCTCCTGGTTCGGCAAATCTGTTCCGATACCCCCGGCAGCCTGCCGGATTTGGGATAACAAGGACACGATATCGTAGCGGATATGTGTCCATTCAATTCCGGGAATAAACACAGGTTCAGCCGCTCAACTCCGCGAATAAGCGCTTTATGCGCTTCACGCGTTCTGTTACTCCGGTGATCTGTACCTGTACCTTCAGTCGATCGGGACCAGAAAGCTGGTGTTCGCGGCTGCGCTGAATGAGCGCCACGATTTTACCGGCATCCACTGGCGGATTGGGCGCGAACTGGATCTGGATGTTGTCGGTACCGGCGTCCACCCGAGTGATACCCAAGGGCCTGGCAATGACGCGCAGGCGATGGCAGTCCATGAGTGCCCTGACGGGATCGGGCATCAGGCCGAAACGGTCAGTCAATTCGGTTTGCATATCGTCCAGTTCATCTTCACTTGCGCAGTTGGCCATGCGTTTGTATAGAACCAGCCGTTCATGTATGTCATTACAGTAATCATCCGGCAGGAGCGCAGGCACATGCAGGTTGATTTCAGTGGCAATTCCCAGGGGATGCTGCATATCGGGTTCCTTACCTTCCTTCAAGGATCGAACGGCGGTGTCGAGCATGGCAGCATAGAGATTGAAGCCGACTTCCTGCATTTCACCGCTTTGCGATTCACCCAGCACTTCACCGGCACCGCGGATCTCCAGATCGTGCATGGCAAGGTAGAAACCGGCGCCCAGTTCTTCCATCGTTTGAATGGCTTCGAGACGCTTCCTGGCCTGCGCACCCAGGGCCTCTTCCTCGGGAACGAGCAGATACGCGTACGCCTGATGGTGCGATCGTCCCACCCGTCCGCGGAGCTGATGCAGTTGCGCCAGGCCGAATTTGTCCGCGCGATTGATGATAATGGTATTCGCGGTCGGGATATCGATGCCGGTTTCGATAATGGTCGTGCAAACGAGCAGGTTGAACCGTTGCTGATAAAAGTCCTTCATCACGTGTTCCAGCTCGCGTTCGCGCATTTGCCCGTGGGCGATATTTATGCGTGCTTCCGGCAGGAGACGGGCAAGCTTGTCTCGCATCGGTTCAATCGTGCCGACCTCATTGTGCAGGAAGTAAATCTGCCCGCCGCGTTTCAATTCGCGCAGACAGGCCTCGCGGATGATCCCCTCGGAAAACCGGTTGACGAATGTTTTGATTGCGAGCCTCCGCTGCGGAGCTGTCGCGATGACGGAAAAATCCCGCAGGCCCTCCAGCGACATGGCAAGCGTGCGCGGGATAGGCGTGGCGGTCAGGGTCAATACATCCACCTCTGCACGCAGACTTTTCAGTTGCTCCTTGTGCCGCACGCCGAAACGATGCTCCTCGTCGATGATGACCAGCCCCAGATTTTTGAACTTCACATCCTTCTGGATGAGTTTGTGCGTACCGATGACAATGTCTATCTGTCCGTTGGCCATTCCCGCGAGTGCCAGAGTTTGCTCCTTGCCTGACCGGAAACGTGATAATTCCGCGATTCTTACAGGCCACTCGTTTGCAATCAGACTGAAACGGTCGGAAAAATTCTGGAAATGCTGCTCCGCCAGCAGCGTGGTAGGTACCAGGACCGCGACCTGTCTCCCGTCAGCCACCGCCATGAAAGCGGCACGCAGCGCCACCTCGGTCTTGCCGAAGCCCACATCGCCGCATATCAGCCGGTCCATCGGTTTGCTGGATATCAGATCCTCGATCACGGCTTCGATAGCCGCAGCCTGGTCGGCGGTTTCCTCGAAGCCGAAACCTTCGACAAACGCTTCGTAATCATGCTGCCTGAAGGTAAACGCGTGGCCCGGGCGGGCGTTGCGCTGCGCATAAAGATTGAGCAATTCAGCCGCGGTATCGCGCACCTGCTGCATCGCCTTGCGCTTGGCCTTGTCCCACTGGCCGCTGCCCAGCTTGTGCAGAGGCGCAGACTCGGGCGCCGCCCCGCTGTATCTGCCGATAAGATGCAACTGCGAAACGGGCACATAAAGTTTGTCTCCCCCATCGTATTCAAGCGATAGAAACTCGGTGGCTCCTTCGCCCATATCCATGGTTACCAGCCCGAGATAGCGCCCGATGCCATGCTGCTCATGCACGACCGGATCACCGGATTTGATCTCGGAAAGATCGCGCAGCATCGTTTCATTCAGAACCGCAGCTTTGCGCGCATCCCGCTCGCGGCGGCCATGCAGATGCCTCGCATACAACTCGCTCTCGGTAACGAAGGCCAACCCGTCACCCGGCGATATGAAACCGTTGTGCAGGGGCGCCACACCCAGCATGAACGTGGCACCGCTCTTCAAAAATTGTGCGTAATCAGCGCAACTATCCGAATGAAGCCCATATTGCATCAGATGATCGGCAACGAGTTCCCGTCTGCCGAGGCTTTCGGCCAGCAGCAATGTCCGGCCGGGTGGTTCGAACTCCGTAGCGAACTGCCTGATGAATGCCGCGAGTTTCTCTGCCGGATTATCGGCACGGCGGTCGATCTGGAGCGGCGGCAGCGGCTGGGTCAGATTCCGGGTTTCGTTTTTTGTGTGTCCGGTATCGGATTGGATCTCGATGCGCGCATAAGGCTTGACCGAACCGAAAAAAGCCTCCACCGTAAGGAACAAGTCGCCCGGTTTCAGCAACGGCCTGTCACTGTCGCCACGCAGCAACTGATAGCGCGATTGCGTGTCGCGCCAGAAGTTTTCCACTGTCGAATGAATGTCATGATGAAGGCATAATAGCGCGGTTTGTGGCAAGTAGTCGAAGAGCGTCGCGGTACGCTCGAAAAAGAGCGGCAGATAATATTCGATGCCCGCGGGAATGACGCCTTTGCTGATATCTTTATAGATACGGCTTTTCGATGGATCGCCCTCGAATTTTTCGCGAAAGCTGCCCCGGAAATGAGTGCGGCCCTCTTCGTCCAGGGGAAATTCGCGCGCCGGCAGTAAACGTATCTCTTTGACGGGATAGACGCTGCGCTGCGTATCCGCATCGAAGGTACGGATGGTTTCGATTTCGTTATCCAGTAAATCGATG
>DASVYI010000091.1:0-2669 GCA_036392275.1 Nitrosospira sp.
TCTGGTCGTTGCGGGTTATACCGACACACAGATCGCCCCGGTAATGGGGTTGCTCGGTACCATCGTTGGCTATCTTTTGGGGAAAGAAACAAGGGAAAATGCAACCAGTCAGGGAAATTCCACTAGGCAGGCACTCGAAAAAGATCAAGGAGGAGCTTCGTCTTCGTAATACGGGGAATTGTCAATTAAGTGCCCTACGCTCCTGCTTAGGTGCTCTATCCGTCGCTCCGCTGCCAGCTTATCACCAGTCCCTGCTCACCCGGCGCTGCCTGGAAGTCGCATTCCACACCGATGCCAGGCACACAGGCGAGGCGCTCCCCGCTGAATATCAGTGGCAGCGATTCCCGCTCCCATGGCGGAAGCGATGCTTCCCGCAAAAGATTTTTGAGACTGCGGCGCGGCCGGTTGCAATCAGGACGCAGGCGCTCTCCCCCTTGACGCAAACGGACCGTGACCGGTAATTCGGTCAGTTTTTGCAGATTGATCCCCGTGCTTTTGCGGCGGGTGAACCGGATGATGCCACCAAGCTCATCGACGGCAAACTGTTTTTCTCCACGCCATTGCGGCCATGCTTCAATGGCCGCCGCCGCGCCTGTTTTCCCCGCATCATTCCGGTTTGCCTTGCGCACGTAAACCTCGCCCCGAAAGCAGCGGATTTCGGCATTTCCGAAAACCACATGCAGTTTCGCATCCGAACGCGAGGACAAGAGCTGCTTCAGCATTTCGTCGAGTTTTGCCGCACTGGGCAATATCACCCCCTGCTGCACCAAAGTGTAGCGCAACAGATTCCTGGCGCGCGCGATGCTCAATTTTCGCAACTCGTCGATGTGAAGCTTGCCGGACGCAGCACATCCTTTGCCGTCGGCCTCGGCCAACTCATCCAGCAGGGTTGAAGCCTCCGCCATATGTCGGCTCGCCCGCAACAACGTATTCCGGTACGATGGAAAACGCGTTTCCAGCAGAGGAAAGATTTGGTGACGCAAAAAGTTACGGTCAAAAGACACATCAACGTTACTTTCGTCGGTGATCCACTGCAAGTCATGTTCTCCGGCATAATCTTCGATCTCGCGCCGGGACACCTCGAGCATGGGCCGTAGTATCTTCGGTCCCTCATCCGGCTTTCTTTCCAGCATTTTTTCAGCCGTTTTTTCAGCGATTCCTGCACCCGCTCTCTCCCCGACGTCGGATGCGGGATTCCTGACGGCAGGCATCGCGCCCAGCCCTTTGACGCCCGCACCGCGCAGCAACTGCAGCAGCAGGGTTTCAGCCTGGTCGTCCAGATGCTGAGCCAGCACCACATAATCCGCTTTGAGTTTTCCGAACACCCGATAACGTTCGTCGCGCGCTGCGGCTTCCAGACTGACGCCGGGTTCTCTGCGGATTTTCAGTCTGACGATTTTGAGGGAAACCCCCGAGGATCGGCAAAGATCACGGCAAAATGCACCCCATTTGGTTGCGTTGGTGCTGATTCCGTGATTGATGTGAATGGCGGAGAGCGAGAACGAAAGCCGGGCAGACAGTGGAACCAGCACATCCAGCAGCACGACCGAATCAACCCCTCCGCTCAGCGCCATAACCAGATGACTGCCGGGCCTGATTTGTCCACGCAACACATTTTCGACCGTACCGGACAGGTTACTTGACTTTGACTTCCTTGAACTTGCCATAATCCATCAGCCGCTCGAAGCGCTTTTCCAGCAGCGTCTCCGTTGAATACTCCTGAAGTTGCCGGAGCGATTCCTGCAATGCTTTCTTTACTGATTGCATGATTGACAGGTAGTCGCGATGCGCGCCACCGGGCGGTTCATCGATGATCTTGTCAATCAGCCCCAGCGTTTTAAGACGGTGCGCGGTGATGCCCATGATCTCGGCGGCTTCCGGCGCCTTGTCGGCACTTTTCCACAAAATTGAAGCGCAGCCCTCGGGAGAGATGACCGAATAGGTCGCATATTGCAGCATCTGCACCACGTCACCCACCGCCAGCGCCAGCGCCCCGCCGGAGCCGCCTTCGCCGATGATGGTGCAGATAACCGGGACTTGCAGCTCCGCCAGAACATAAAGATTTTTCCCGATGGCCTCTGATTGTCCGCGCTCCTCCGCGCCAATGCCCGGGTACGCGCCCGGGGTGTCGATAAAAGTGAGCAACGGTACGGAAAATTTTTCAGCCAGACGCATCAACCGCAACGCCTTGCGATAACCCTCGGGCTTGGGCATGCCGAAGTTGCGATGGATTTTTTCCTTGGTATCGCGCCCCTTCTGATGGCCGATGACCATTACTGCTTGACCGTTAAACCGGGCCAGCCCGCCAACGATTGCATAATCATCGGCAAAGTTCCGGTCGCCGTGAAGCTCCTCGAAATCGGTGAACAGGTGCTGAATATAATCCAGCGTGTAGGGACGTTGCGGATGCCGCGCAACCTGGGATATCTGCCACGGCGTCAGCTTGGCGTAGATACCGTGCGTGAGCGAATGGCTTTTCTTCTGAAGGCGCGCAATTTCGGCGGAAATGTCCAGCGCCGAGTCGTCCTGGGCAAAGCGCAACTCGTCGATTTTTGCCTCAAGCTCAGCGATGGGCTGCTCGAAATCCAGAAACGTGGTTTTCATGAAACAGTGGTATTTTTTTGAAACCGCAATGATACAGGATCAAGCGAAATCCTAGCAGCCTGTCG
>DASVYI010000092.1:0-6230 GCA_036392275.1 Nitrosospira sp.
CTCAGGAATACACTGTGGAATTCCAGTCCCTTCGCCGAATGCACCGTCATCAATTGCAGCGCATCCTGACCGCCGCCGGCCTGGTGCTCGCCCGCTTCCAGCGACGCGTGGCTAAGAAATGCCGTGAGACTATCGTCCTCGGCTTCATGGACAAAACTGGCCGCGGCATTGATCAATTCATTCAAGTTCTCCAGTCTGTCGGCCCCCTCGCGTTCAGCGCGATAATGTGCCGCCAGCCCGCTATGCTCCAGCATGTGCTCCACGATTTCCGGAAGCGGCAGCTTTTCGCATGCCTGGCGCATCGCATCGATCAGCGCAACAAAACTTGGGATTCCTTTTTTTTGCCTGTCTGATTCCTTGTTCGACTCCTTACCCGATCCTTTATGCGAGCCCTTACTGGTTCCAGGCATCGCAGCCCACAGACTGCTTCCCTGGCGTGCCGCTTCGTCCTGTAGCTGTTCCAGGCTTCGCGCGCCGATACCGCGCACCGGAAAATTGACGACCCGGAGCAGTGCGTTATCGTCATCGGGATTGGCTATCAACCTCAGATATGCCAATGCATGCTTGACTTCCTGCCGTTCAAAGAAACGCATGCCACCGTATACCCGGTAAGCGAGCGCCGCATTGAACAAGGCATGCTCGAGCACACGCGATTGCGCATTGGAGCGGTAAAGCAACGCCATCTGGGACAATGCTACGCCTTCTGCCTGCAGCGATTTCACTTCTTCCACGATAAATGCAGCCTCATCGAAATCGGTGGGAGCGTTGTAGACACGTATCGGCTCTCCATGCCCTTCGGAAGTCCAGAGATTCTTGCCGAGGCGGCCATTATTGTTGCGTATCAGCGCATTGGCCGCATCCAGTATGTTGCCGTGCGAACGATAGTTCTGCTCCAGTTTGATGATTTTCGGAACGCGGAAATCCCTCTCGAACTCCCTCATGTTTCCGGTATTGGCGCCACGAAACGCATAGATGCTCTGGTCGTCATCCCCCACCGCGAATACCGCTGCGCGGTCTCCAGCAAGCAGCTTCAGCCACTTGTATTGCAACCGGCTGGTATCCTGAAACTCATCCACCAGAATATGATGGAAGCGCATGCTGTAGTGATCGCGGACAATCTCGTTGCGGATCAGCAACTCGTAACTGCGTAACAGCAGCTCGGCAAAATCCGCCACGCCGTCCTTATTGCATTGCTGCTCGTAGTGCAGGTAAAACTCGGTCATCTTGCGCGCGAAATCGTCGTAAGTTTCCACTTGCGAGGCTCTGAGCCCCTCTTCTTTCGAGTTGTTGATGAACCACTGCACCTGGCGCGGGGGAAATTTTTCATCATCCGCGCCCAGGTTTTTCAGAATGCGTTTTATTACCGCAAGCTGATCGGCGGAATCAAGAATCTGAAAAGACTGGGGCAACCCCGCATCCTGATGGTGCGCACGCAGCATGCGGTTGCACAGGCCGTGAAACGTACCTATCCACATGCCGCGCGTATTGATCGGCAACATGGATGAAATGCGAACCAGCATTTCCTTTGCAGCCTTGTTGGTAAACGTGACAGCCAGTATACCGTGAGGGCTGACCTGACCAGACTGGATTAAATGAGCAATGCGAGTGGTAAGCACGCGAGTTTTGCCACTGCCTGCCCCTGCCAGCACCAGCGCCGACTGATGCGGCAGGGTGACTGCTTCGAGTTGCTCCGGATTGAGAGATACAAATAGAGAGGACATCGAAATATACTGGGCGAGAAATGCTGGGACGGCTGTTGGGGGGACCCTCTGAAAGGGCCCCGTTGACGGAAAGGCGCTGAAAACAGCTTACCCGGAAACCCTGCGGGCTTCGGTTTTCAGCCGGGCTTATCCATGCCCGGCAGATTACTTGTTCCGGCTTACTTTGACCAAATCCAGAATCAGCGGCGTCAATACCAGCTCTATCGCCAGCCCCATCTTTCCTCCCGGCACGACAATCGTGTTCTGGCGGGACATGAACGAATCATGAATCATTGCAAGCAGGTAGGGAAAATCCACGTTTTTGGGATCGCGGAAGCGAATCACGACAAAGCTTTCATCCAGGGTCGGAATATCTCGCGCAATGAAGGGATTGGAGGTATCCACCGTGGGAACCCGCTGAAAATTGATGTGGGTGCGGGAAAATTGCGGGGTAATGTAGTGCACATAGTCGTGCATGCGGCGGAGAATGGTGTGCGTCACAGCTTCCGCCGAATAGCCGCGTGCGTTCATGTCGCGATGGATTTTTTGAATCCACTCCAGATTGACGATCGGCACAACCCCCACCAGCAAATCGACGTACTTTGCCACATCCGCTGTCTCGCTCTTCACTCCACCATGCAGGCCCTCGTAAAACAGCAGGTCCGACCCCGGCGTTATCGATTTCCACGGAGTAAATGTACCCGCCTTTTGTTGATAAGGGGCGGCTTCCGCGTCATTATGCAAATACAGGCGGGTCTCCCCGCTCCCGCTCTCGCCATATTCCCTGAATAAAGCTTCCAGTCTCTCGAACTCATTGGCTTCGGGACCGAAATGACTGATCGGATGGCCTCCGTCCTTCTCCGATTCGGCTACCGCTTTCTTCATTTCATCGCGATCATAACGGTGGAAACTGTCGCCCTCTACCACCGCAGCAGTCAGTTTCTCACGAAAAAAGATGTGCTCGAAACTATTCTTGACTGTCGACGTGCCGGCGCCCGACGATCCGGTAACGGCGATAACAGGGTGTTTTTGTGACATACAAACGTTCTCCTCAGAACAATAAGATTATGGATCATCTATGCTTATTGCATAGTGTTGTTTTATTCCCTGCCGGCTGCACCCCAGCAAGTCAAAATCAATAAGAAACCTCTGAACAAGTTCCTTGACGCGCCCCATAGCGTCCCTTGTTCCCCGTGAGCCCTTTTCTCTGTGCAGCAACCGCGGCCGTGGACGGGGACTCGCGGGACAGAGACAGATTATGTCTCGCGCGCAAAAGCGTTTGCGATGACGATCCCGGAGCAGGAGTCCCGGCGGCCCGATACACACCCACACCCGCGACACACCCACACCCGCGCATATCCGATCGCCGGGATTCTGCCAGCCCGCCTGGCTGCGCCAGCAGTGCGCCTAACCAGCAATGCGCTTAGCTTATAGAAGAACTTGTTCAGAGGTTTCCCAACCTTATATAATACCCGTTTTCTCAACGTTGTTGGGGGGAACTGGCGGAAACCGAGCCGGGGTGCGCGGAGGGATTCGATGACTGTGCGAACTTGCGAGGGCGCACGAAGAAGACCCCCGCACAAAGAGGTTCCACAGAAAAAATGAGGGAAACTCCCTGTTTCCCCGTTGCTGCGAAGCCTTGACTTGGCCGGGGGGCGGGCTCAGTAGGCCCAGCCGGCTCAAATTTGACAATATCCGGGGCCTGCCATAAAATAATCGGCTTTACTGAATTAGCAGGGGTGGGTTTCGTGAAAACCTTTTCAGCCAAACCGCATGAAGTGACCCGCGATTGGTTTGTCATTGACGCAGCCGACAAGGTGCTGGGGCGTCTCGCCGCAGAGATCGCTTATCGTTTGCGCGGCAAGCACAAACCCATCTTCACTCCGCATGTGGATACCGGTGATTATATCGTTGTGATCAACGTCGATAAACTGCGTATCACCGGGAATAAAGCGGAAAACAAGCTTTACCATCGCCACAGCGGTTACCCGGGCGGCATCTACCAGACCAGTTTTGCGAAAATGCATGCACGCTTTCCGGGGCGGCCATTGGAAAAAGCAGTGAAGGGCATGCTGCCAAAAGGTCCGCTGGGATATGCAATGCTGAAGAAACTCAAGATTTATGCCGGTGCTGCGCATCCGCACGCGGCGCAACAGCCGCGCCAACTCGAAGTCAGGGCTTGATATCATGGGTGAAAATTACAATTACGGTACCGGCCGCCGCAAAAGCGCGGTGGCAAGGGTGTTCATCAGACCGGGAAAGGGACTGATCACAGTCAATGACAAACCGGTTGACGAATTTTTTTCTCGTGAAACCGGCCGCATGGTGGTCAGGCAGCCGCTTGAGCTGACCGGAAATCTTACGAATTTTGACGTCATGGTCAATATTCACGGGGGCGGTGAATCGGGACAGGCGGGAGCGGTGCGGCATGGCATAACCCGCGCGTTGATTGACTACGACGCCAGTCTCAAATCCATATTGAGTAATGCCGGACTGGTTACGCGCGATGCGCGCGAGGTGGAGCGCAAAAAAGTGGGGCTGCGCAAGGCGCGCCGGCGCAAGCAGTTTTCCAAGAGATAGTTTTTTATGCGTCAATACGAAAAGCCGCCTGTTTCTGGCGGCTTTTTTATTTGTTGCTTATAATCGGCGAGCGGGTTTTGCGCCCGGGCGACCTGAACCGGCGAATAAAATTATAAAAAGGCTCTTTTCCGAAGGATGCCAGACAGGGGTACCGTATTAAAGTACCATTGCTGGAGCGAGTGCCATGCGCCGCCCAGTCGCTGGGCAAGTAAAACGGCTGGGGGGGGAAACGGTCAAGGGGAAATGGGCCAAGGGGAAGCTGCCAAGAGTAAACGGCTGTGCCGTTGTATTAATGATTGGTGCCGCAGATGTGGTCTGGTATTTTGTATTTATTCTATTCTCCAGGCGGGGGTTGACCTTGCTCTGTAAATCCGAGGGTTTCTATGCTTAAAGTCGGTATCGTAGGCGGAACCGGATACACCGGCGTCGAGTTACTGCGCATCCTGTCGGACCATCCCGAAGTGAGCATACAGGCCATCACCTCGCGCAACGAAGCCGGCCTGGCCGTGGCGGAGTTGTTTCCGAGTTTGCGCGGACGAGTGCCGCTTAAATTTTGCGATCCCGCCGGCGCAGGGCTGGACAACTGCGATGTCGTATTTTTTGCGACACCCAACGGTATCGCGATGCAACAAGTCCGATCCTTGCTGGACAGCGGAGTTCGCGTCATAGATCTCGCTGCCGATTTCCGTATCAAGGATGTGGCTGAATGGGAAAAATGGTACGGTATGGCCCATGCCTGTCCTGACCTGGTAATGGAGGCTGTCTATGGCCTGCCCGAAATCAATCGCGAAAAAATCAGGAGTGCGCGTCTCATCGCGAATCCCGGCTGTTATCCCACGGCAGTGCAACTGGGCTTTTTCCCGCTGATCGAAGCGGGCATTGTGGATCTGGATCATCTCGTCGCAGACGCAAAATCAGGTGTCTCCGGGGCGGGACGCAAAGCGGAGGTCCATACGCTATTTTCCGAAGCCGCCGATAATTTTAAAGCCTACGGCGTTCCGGGGCACCGGCATTTGCCCGAGATCAGGCAAGGACTGACTCATGTGGCGGGAAAGCCGGTCGGGTTGACTTTTGTGCCACACCTTACGCCCATGATCCGCGGGATTCACGCGACGCTCTACGCACGCCTTACCGCGGATGCCGATTTACAGGCATTGTATGAAGCACGGTACGCCAATGAACCATTCGTCGATGTACTTCCTCCGGGCGCCCATCCGGAGACCCGCTCGGTGAGAGGCTCGAACCTTTGCCGTATCGCAGTCCATCGCCCGCAGGGTGGCGACATGGTCGTAATACTTTCGGTAACTGACAATCTTGTTAAAGGTGCGGCGGGACAGGCGGTGCAGAACATGAACCTGATGTTTGGTCTGCCGGAAACCCTGGCGATCGATCGGGCGCCATTACTGCCCTGATGCGCCGTCAAAATGGCAGGGATGCTGCCAATGTGTATCATGTAAGTGCATGGCGGGCGTTTCATCCCCGTTTTACGGGGAAATCGCATGAGGAAACCTGGGGGCGATTTAATTGAGAAATTTTCGCGATGATCTCCACACTGCCGCCGGTATCGCTGCTGTTACAGGGTTGCTGTCATTGGCATACAGATGGCCATGATGAAATCGCTTAAGAGAAAATTCGGCATATCTGCATCCCAGATGGCTGTGCGGCCACAGATTCCGGGATATGTGCGCTGGTTGACGATCGCCATTCTGGCTGCGCTGGCGGTAGGTCTGTCTTGGAGTATGTACGATGCCGGACGCAAATTCGCGGGCTTTGACAAGAACGAAATCAATTATGAATTGGACCGTCTGACCGAGTCGGCTACCCGCTTGCAGCGGGAAAACGACGAGCTGCGCATGAAAATGGCAAGCCTCGATCGCCAATCGCAAATAGACCATGTTGCGCGCGAGGATATCGCCAAACAGGTTAAAGCGCTGGAAACTGAAAACATCC
>DASVYI010000093.1:0-2821 GCA_036392275.1 Nitrosospira sp.
CCAAGCGGCGGCAAGAGAGCTGAGCGGAGCCGCTCGGCACGCCGCCTATGCTGCCGGCCAGGCCGCCGCGGTGGCGCATGTCGCCGCACACGAGCTCGGTGCGGCGGCCTACGCGATCAAGGCCGCGCGTGCGGCTGCCTCTAAAAGTGAGGGGGAGCGCGCCGGCCGGCTCGAGTGCCAGTGGCAGCGCGAACAGCTGCCGGAGGCGATTCGCGAACTCGTCCTGGAGGATCAGCGGTTGCGAAACGAGATCTGCTGGTCGGTGTTCGACTGCTGACGGTCGAATGAACATCCAATATGGAGGTATGAGTGAACGACCTGTTAGAAGCAAACAAAAGAACCGTCCAGGACTATGGCGAACTCGCCTTTAATCAGCGCAAACCCGAGGAAGCGGTTGCGAAATACCAGGGGCCTAATTATCGCCAGCACAATCCCGGCTCACCAGATGGTCCTGAACCTTTTATCCGCCTGGTCAAGTGGTTGGCACAAAAGTATCCATCATTCCGCCTTGAACTCAAGCGCATCCTCGCCGAAGGCGACCTGGTCGTAACACACAGCCATCTCATCCGTGAACCCGGCGACCGTGGAACGGCCGTCGTGGACATTTTTCGGCTCGAAAACGGCCGAATCGTTGAACACTGGGACGTCGTTCAAGAGATTCCCGAAACGTCTGCGAACAACAACACGATGTTTTAGCGACGATTAATCATCCGGCAAGAGCCCGAGCGCAGTTCGTGGGCTCGATCCCGGACTAGAAAAATTCCCCCTCTCTCTTTTATAGCGCATCTTGACGACAATGGCTTGACGAATTTTCGGCGTACCCCATTCCCATTGACTCACCCTCTCGACAAGCAGTAGCAATATTATGCTTCCAGTTTGGTCATAAATCGCGACCGCGATATAATTAGTTGTAAACAGAGTTGAATTCCGGGCGAGCCAAATGGGGATTTACCTGGAAATATCCTACGATAATTTCGATGGTCCATCGGACTACTTTGACCCGTTCCACAGTGTTGGGGTTGATATGCTCCTCGGCATTGTGTCCTCGCAGGCACAGACTCAAGCCCTTTCCGCTTTGTTGTTGACGGCTATCCCGAATTGGCTAACCTCGCCTGGGAATGGAAGACGGAGAACTATTCGATGGGGCGCGGCAATTACCTTGTGTCCCCTTTCTTCTCTCTTATGGACGACAAAGGCGAGGTAATCAGAGTCCGGTACTCTCCACGCACAGCGCGGATCAGGAAAGATGTACGCCTATAGCCACTACAAACTGCTGTCCGAATCCCTCACCGCGACTGGCTCAACAGGCGCAATCGTTCGCCGCAATGAAGCAAAAGGTGGCATCGAAATCAAGTTTGCGGACAAGCCTGAGGATGCTGTGCTTGCTAATCTCCGCTTACACGGAATCCGACGGTCATTCGCCCATCGCGTTTGGTGGAAAAAGTTGACGACCGCTCTTGGGCATGGGCTCAAGGAACTTTCATCACTCCACTCCCGAGACACCCGCACCGGTAGGCGACCAGGCAATCGCCGTAACGCTGCCCAAACCACATCCCTAAGCAGACCTTGTCGCGGTATAGGGTCTAGCCCGACCGAACCCACAACACCGTATGGAATAACGCGATGCTGTTTTCATTAACGGTATCCCTTTGCATTTTGGAAAGCATCGCGATACACTCGATGTGGTTAACTGGCATTGGGGTTGCAGGAGTTATCTTGTTTGGCAAAGTGTGGATTCACGCAAGCTTGTTGTGGGAAACCAACAGACGGGTGTGTGTTTCCGACAATTGCGGGAAGCAAGTGTTTAGTGAAATGCGGTTCCAGTCGGAAATCGCGCACTACCAGCATAAATAGAGCACTGATATCAACTAGGAGATGAACAGTGTCAACCTCACCAAATAAAATACCGAGGCGAGTCAAAGCGCTCGGCATTGTGCTGATTGTCGTGACAGGTTTGCTCAACTTTCACATTCCTCATTTCCTCCTCGAGCCGACAGTATACCCAGACTCTGCGAGCAATATTCTAGAGTTAGTCTTCCTGGCTAATATACTAGGAGCTGTAATTGCTGCTGTTGGTATTTACCGCAATCTACGCTGGGGGTGGCTCCTGGGCATCATCATTGCCGTATTCTCGTTTCTACTGTATTTGGCTCAAGAGACAGTAGGACTTCCTGGACTTCCGATAATGTGGTTTGAACCAAGTCGAATTGTTGCACTTATTATTGAAGTGCTCTTTGTGGTTTTCGCTCGCTACGCTATCGTTCCATAAAGCGGCTATATACCAAAAGCTGCATGGTTATGTCACAATACATAATAGCTTCATCGAAGCGAGAGCGATCGAGTTGAGCGACAAACACACATACCGACAACGCCACGTACGCGGCTTTTCAAGAAGTTGGTTGACACAGTTGGAGGATGTCTTCATTTCACGCGAAGCGCCGGGGGAATACTCGGAGCTAACTGTAGAGGCAAGGCAACGTATTCAGTAAATGGCGCGGAGGTGTTATCGTAACGATACCTCCGTGCTAAATATTCCGAGTCCTTACCAAATTGCTTTTTCCTGATCGTCCAGGATTGCGGATTCCGCCGCGCCTTGACAAATCCGCGTTATTGCGCTTATAATGACACTGGATTCGTCAGGGACGCGTGGGTGGAGTCGGATTGCCGGGATAAGTCTTAAATACGATTGCATTGTCGCATCGGTTCTGCCACCCCGCGGCTGCGCGGGTGAAAGAACCGATTTTTATTTGGGAAGGGCGGTTCGCCGGTTCGCTGTGGAGGTAAATCCCGATGGCTGAGGTCAAACCCTGGGAAGAATTAC
>DASVYI010000094.1:0-2393 GCA_036392275.1 Nitrosospira sp.
CTGGACGGGGCAAAGTACACTTTGCCGAGAAACAGCGGTGAGAATTCCATTCACGGCGGACCGAACGGTTTCCACGATCATCTTTGGCAGGCAAAGATCGTAAAGGATGGCCTGGAATTGACGCGTGTAAGCAAGGATGGCGAAGAAGGGTACCCGGGAAATCTGTCCGTGACGGTACGTTACACGGTGACAGGCGGCGATCTAAAGATCGAATACGCCGCGACTACGGACAAACCCACGGTGATAAACCTGACTAACCATTCGTACTTCAATCTCGCCGGACAAGGACACGGGAACGTCCTGGAGCAGAGGCTGAAGCTCAACGCCTCGCGGTTCACCCCCGTGGATGCCGCGCTCATCCCCACCGGCGAATTGAAGCCCGTGACTGGAACACCGTTTGATTTTCTCGCGCCCCACGCGATCGGCGAACGGATCGCCGCAACTGACGAACAGTTGCATTACGGCAATGGGTATGATCATAACTTCGTGATTGACGGAGCCGAAGGAAAGCTCGTGGAAGCAGCGGAAGCCTATGACCCGTCCAGCGGACGGGATTTGAAGGTTCTGACGACTGAGCCCGCCGTGCAGTTCTACTCCAGCAATCACCTGAACGGTTCCATCAAGGGAAAGCACGAGGCCGCCTATGAAAAGAATGGCGCGTTCTGCCTCGAGACGCAGCATTTCCCGGACTCTCCGAATCATCCGGACTTTCCCACGACCACGCTCAAACCCGGAGGGAGGTTCCACTCAATTACCATTTACCGGTTTTCAGCACACTGACGGGTTTCGCTTCGCGCCTAAGAAGAGAATTCTAAAACGGGTTATCACGAGAGGAAGCTCGGCATTTGAATGAAAGTTGTAATAGAGTTGGCCAAGGCCGATGGTCGGATGGTTTGGCAGCGAGGACAAACAATATGAAGCCGATGATCTTGGTTGGAATTCTCCTGATTGTTCTGGGCGGACTGATGCTCGCCTATCAAGGCTTTAACTATACGCACCAGGAAAAGGTTCTCGATGTGGGGCCGATCCACGCGACGGCTGAGGAACAAAAACGAGTTTCCATTCCGCCGATTCTCGGTGGACTGGTGTTGGCCGGCGGAATTGCCTTGCTGGTCGTGGGAGCTCGAAAGAAATCTTAGCCCGAGGCGTGATCATGCCCGCGTATGACTCGGGTGGTTGAGCCGCCGACGTCAGAGGCGACCGGGCAGACGACGTCCATGCTGACCTGCGAAAGTCATTGACGACTGGCAGGAGGCACGATGTTGTTCATGCGCAGGTATTCCGCCATTTGCCCGTAGTGGTCGAAGCAATGCCCCACGATGAGAGTGGCCATTCCAAGGCGCGTCGTCGTTCCTTCACCGAAGGGGCTCTTGATGGGAGTCAGGATATTGCCATCATTAAGAGACTTCGCGGCTCTGTGGGCGTAGGCGAACGAGTCCTTAAGGAATTTCACGATATCCGCTTTAGTCTTAATCGAATCGGGGCCGCTTTCACCACCTAGCTCGACAGGCGGTTTTTCTCCAAGAATGCTTGCGCCAACCAGGTAGTTGACTGCGGCGACGTGCTTGACCTGCTGAGCGAAGGTGCGCACGCCTTTGAATTCACCGGCCGTCGGTGCAAAGGAGTATTTGTCCTCCGGCATTGCTTCGGCTGCGGGAACAAACTCGCCCTCCACACCGGTAACGCTGCGGTCCATCACTTGAGCAAGCGACTGATGCTCGCTCGGCTTTGCGTTTTGCGCCAGCGCAAGACCGCCGCCAGCCAGCAGGAACAGGAATGCAAACAATCCGTTCATCTTCTTCATGAGCACATTCTCCTTAAACCCCTCGAACTATGGACCGTCATTGTAGACCGGAATCTTCTTTTTGACTTCAAGAACGTTCTTGTCGGGACGACTCATTGGCGTAATGAAGCGGCAACGCAGTGGTGTACTTAATTGTCTCCATCGCAAAGCTTGACGTGACGTCGTACAGGTCGGCGGTCTTGATGAGTCGTCTGTATACCTCGTCATAGGCCGCAATGTCAGGAACGACTACGCGCAACAAGTAGTCGACCCGTCCACTCATGCGGTAAAACTCGACAACTTCCGGAATCTGTGTCACTGCGCGGCAGAACTTGCCTGCCCATTCCGGCGAGTGCTGATTGGTCCGAATGCTCACAAAAACGTTGACACCCACGTTGACCTTTTTCGCGTCCACTAGCGCCACCCGGCGGCGGATCACGCCATTCTTTATCAGGTTCTGAATACGCCGCCAGCATGGGGAGGGCGACAGCCCAGCACGGTCCGCTACTTTGGCGACCGGCATCATGGCGTCTTCTTGCAGGCACTTGATGATCTGTAGGTCAATCTGATCCACGGGATGTTATGCCTCCTGTAATACGCAACCAAGGAT
>DASVYI010000095.1:0-1991 GCA_036392275.1 Nitrosospira sp.
TCGCAAATTCAAGTCACCAAACCGCAGCTTTTCCACCTATACCGCTTTCTTTACCGGAATATGGACGGACATCGCTCAATCTGTCGGCGGGGCGCCATTTTATGCATGTCCAAAGACTTGAGTGTCATATCCGCCAGAAAAGCTGATGGCGTCCAATTTTCCGATGGTTCCTTTTTGCTTATCCGCTTGCCATTGATGCCGAAACCAAAATTATTATTACCGCCAGAAAAAAACCCGGCATAATTTGAAAGATTGATTTGCGGATCGTCAGCAGGCATACACCTCGTGATAAAAAAATGAACACTCATGCGATTGAAACGGGGATTGAACGAACAAATCGGATCAACAGTGCTGTGAAAATCTTTGATGGCCAGTCCAGACAATAACCCCGTAGAAACAGCGCCCCCCGTGGAGGAAAGGCATGCGGGCGAAGGACCGCGTTCGCATGGGTGCCTGAAGGAGATTACGTGTCTCCATGAAATCCGCCGCAGCATGGGGCTGGAATTACCAGTGGATCACATCTGCCAGCAGATTTTCCTGCATCTGATACCTGCCATGCAATCTCCGGAAGTTGCCACCGCCGTGATCGAACTGGACGGCAAGCGATTCACTTCCACGAATCATAGCTCGGGTCTCACCCATGAGTTGCAAGCCTGGGTCAGCGCCAACGGTAAATGCCGCGGCCAGTTGCGCATGTTCTATCCCGAAGACAAACCGTTTCTGGTTGCCGAAGAACAGAAACTGATCGACGCCGTCGCAAGCGACCTGGGAATGTGGCTGGAGCGCAAACAGATCGATGGCGCCCTGCGCGAGCGTTTGAAAGAAATTACCTGCCTTTATGAGATCCGCCGCGCCATCGGACTGGATCTGTCGCTCGATAACGTCTGCCAGCAAATTTTCAAGTACCTTATCCCGGCAATGCAATTTCCTGAAATCGCCACTGCCGTGATCGAGCTCGACGGCAACCGGTTCGCCACAGAAAATCACGGCCAGGGCCTCACTCACGAGTTGCAGGCGATGATCGACGCCAACAATAATCCCAGCGGCCAGTTGCGTGTATTCTACCCGGAAGATAAGCCGTTTCTCATACCGGAGGAACAAAGACTCATCGACGCCGTTGCGAACGACCTGGGGCGCTGGCTGGAACGCAAGCAGATCGACGAGGCGCTGCGCGAGCGCCTGAAGGAGATCACCTGCCTCTACGAGATTCGCCGGGGCATGGGGCTGGAATTATCACTGGATGGTGCTTGCCAGCAAATTTTCCAGCATCTGATACCCGCGATGCAATTCCCGGAAATCGCCACTGCCGTGATCGAACTCGATGGCAAGCGATTCACTTCGGAAGATCACGGTCAGGGCCTGACCCACGAGCTGCAATCAATGATCAATGCCGGCGATAAACTATCCGGCCATTTGCGCGTCTTCTACCCGGAAGATAAGCCGTTTCTCATCCCGGAAGAACAGAGGCTCATCGATGCCGTTGCGAGCGACCTGGAAAGATGGCTCGAGCGCAAATTTCTCGAGCAAACACTGATTTCCATAGCGGAGGAACACCAGCGTGTGCTCGGACAGGAGTTGCACGATAATCTTGGACAGCAGATAGCGGCAATCAGCTATCAAGCCAAGGCTCTGGAGAAAAAAATGGCCGCAACGGGGAGCGCAGACACCGTCGCTGTCGCGGCTTCCATCGCGGCACAGGCGCAGACGGCCGTAATGCAGTGCAAGCAGATCGCGCAGGGACTGCTTCCGTTCGAGCTGGAGACCAATGGCCTGCTGGCCGCTTTGGGCACATTTGCATCGAGAATTGCAGCCACCTATAAAATTATCGTTGATTTCATCTGTAAGGATGAAGTTGTCATCCAGGACAAAAATATTGCGCTCAACCTTTACCGGATTGCCCAGGAGGCGGTCAATAACGCGATACGTCATGGCGGTGCGCAGCATCTGATAATATCGCTCAGTCTGGAAAAAGAACTGCTCCGCCTTTCGAT
>DASVYI010000096.1:0-4790 GCA_036392275.1 Nitrosospira sp.
TGAATATGGCGCACGGGCGTATCCAGTCGATCTGCACGAGCCAGGGAGTCGAGTATTCCGCGGACCATTACGTTATAACCGCTGGCGCATGGAGTCGCCAGCTTTTGGGCGGCCATGCGTTAAATCTCGATATTTGGCCCGTGCGCGGCCAAATCCTGCTGTTCAAGGCGCAGCCCGATCTACTGAAAACGATCGTGCTCCGCGAGCATGATTATTTCTATTTGATCCCCCGCCGGGATGGACACATTCTCGCGGGCAGCACGCTGGAAGAAGCTGGATTCGACAAATCCCCCACTGCCGAGGCCCGTAGAATGTTGCTGGCCAGGGCGCACGCGCTTGTGCCCGCGCTGACGGAAGAAACCATTGCCGGTCACTGGGCGGGACTGCGTCCGGGTTCTCCCGATAACATTCCCATCATCGATCGCCACCCTTCCATCGCCAATCTTTATCTCAACAGCGGCCATTACCGTTATGGCGTGACCATGGCGCCCGGCAGCGCCCGGCTTCTGTCCAACATCATTCTCGACAAACCCCAGCCGCTGGATATCGCGCCCTATCGATGGCCGGTATAAACCGGTGTGCGCGCCGGCGCCCGCTTTGCTGCTCCTGGCGACAGTATTATGAAATGCCGTGCTTACCGTGCTTTGTGACACGCGGCGGGGATGATAACATTGCACCACCTCAACACAGGAAACAGGCGTACGCATCATGGCCGGTCACAGCAAGTGGGCTAATATCAAACACAAAAAAGCCGCGCAGGACGCCAAGCGCGGCAAGATTTTCACGCGTCTCATCAAGGAAATCACCGTTTCCGCCCGGATGGGCGGGGGCGACCCCAACAGCAATCCGCGGCTGCGTCTGGCGGTAGATAAGGCCTATGAGCAAAACATGCCCAAGGATAATGTCGAGCGCGCGATCAAGCGCGGCAGCGGCGACCTCGAGGGCGTGAATTATGAAGAAGTCCGTTATGAAGGTTATGGCATCGGCGGAGCAGCGGTCCTGGTCGACTGCATGACCGATAATCGCGTGCGCACCGTCGCGGATGTGCGCCATGCTTTCACCAAATACGGCGGAAATCTCGGCACTGACGGCTCCGTGGCGTTTTTGTTCAAGCATTGCGGACAACTGCTGTTCGCACCGGGGACCGATGAAGACAAGCTGATGGAGGCCGCGCTGGACGCCGGTGCGGATGATGTCATCGTCAATGATGACCGCAGCATTGAAGTCATTACCGCGCCCTACGAGTTTGTCGCGATCAGGGCGGCGCTGGAGAAATCCGGTTTCAAGGCGGAACTGGCCGAGGTGACGATGAAACCCGCCAATGAAACCGCATTGACCGGCGACGATGCCGCAAGAATGCAGAAGCTGCTGGATGCGCTGGAAAATATCGACGATGTGCAGGAGGTTTATACGACCGCAGTGACGGATGCATAGGGACGGATGCGTATCCTGGGCATCGATCCCGGCCTGCGTGTGACGGGTTTCGGGATCATCGATCAAACGGGCGGCAAGCTGGCCTATGTCAGCAGCGGTTGTATCAGGACACAGGACGGCGAGCTGCCGCTGCGCTTGAAGTCCATCATGGATCATCTCGGCGAAGTCATTGCGCTCCATCGGCCGGAACAGGTTGCGGTGGAGCAGGTGTTCGTCAATATCAATCCGAAGTCCACGCTGATGCTCGGGCAGGCGCGCGGCGCCGCAATTTGCACGGCCGTACTGAACAATCTTGTCGTGGCCGAATATACCGCATTGCAGATCAAGCAGGCGGTCGTCGGCAAAGGTCATGCAAAAAAAGAACAGGTGCAGGAAATGGTCCGGCGGCTGCTGCAGCTTGGCGGCAGTCCCAGCGCGGATGCGGCCGATGCCCTGGCCTGTGCGATCTGCCACGCCCATGGCGGACTGGGGCTGGGCAGGATTTCGACCGCTGGTTACCGCATGAAACGCGGGAGGCTCGTGTGATAGGAAGGATAACCGGCGTGCTGCTGGAAAAGCTCCCGCCGCTGGTTGTGATCGACGTGCAAGGCGTGGGTTATGAAATCGATGTGCCGATGAGCACGTTTTATAACCTGCCCGCGACAGGCGAACCCATTACGCTTCACACCCACCTTGTCGTGCGCGAGGATGCGCATTTGCTTTTCGGTTTCTATACCGAAGCGGAGCGGCAGGCTTTTCGCCAGCTCGTGAAAATTTCCGGCGTCGGCGCGAGGACCGCCCTGGCCTTGCTGTCCGGCTTGAGCGTAGCCGATTTGCATCAGGCGGTCGCGGCGCAGGACAGCGGGCGGCTGATCAGGATTCCCGGTATTGGCAAAAAAACCGCGGAACGCCTGCTGCTCGAGTTGCGCGACAAGCTGCAACCCGGCTTGGCCGGTGCGATGGGCACGGCGGCCGCGATGCGTCCATCCACGAGCGAAAGTGACGTGCTCAATGCCCTGCTGTCTCTGGGGTATAATGACCGGGAAGCCGCTTGGGCGATCAAGCAATTATCCCCTGACGTTACGGTATCGGATGGCATACGGCAGGCATTGAAATTTCTTTCAAAAGAAAAGTAACTATCGTCAAAGACAGGATCAACGCAGACAACCACAGACAACAAAGGTAGATGAAAGGCTGAGCCCGAATTTTTGCTACTTATCCCATCCAGAAAATACTATGAATTTCGTCATTCCGGGCTTGACCCGGAATCCAGTCCAAGCCAGCAACCGGCGATGGCATGCTTTTAACGCCACTGGACACCGGCTTCCGCTGGTATGACGTTTTGAACTGTTTGCTCGCCAGATCAATAAATCTATCTGCTGTTGCATACAGCCTGGAAAAAATTCGGGCAAGACGCACGACTGAATGATTGAAACCGATCGATTAATCACCTCCGCGCCCGTTTCCCTGAAGGAAGAAGATCTGGAGCGCGCGCTGCGGCCCAAGCATCTGGACGAATACGTCGGCCAGGAAAAGATCCGCGGACAGTTGCAGATATTCATCGAGGCGGCCCGGCGGCGCCGGGAAGCGCTCGACCACGTGCTGCTGTTCGGCCCGCCCGGTCTGGGCAAGACGACGCTGGCCCACATCATTGCCCGGGAAATGGGAGTGAGCCTGCGCCAGACGTCCGGTCCGGTGCTGGAGCGTCCGGGTGATCTGGCGGCGCTGCTGACCAACCTCGAACCCAACGACGTCCTCTTTATCGACGAAATACACCGCCTTTCGCCGGTCGTTGAGGAGATTCTTTATCCGGCGCTGGAGGATTATCAGCTCGACATCATGATCGGCGAGGGTCCCGCCGCGCGCTCGGTCAAGCTCGATTTGCCGCCCTTCACCCTCGTGGGCGCCACCACCCGGGCAGGTATGCTGACCAATCCCCTGCGGGACCGCTTCGGCATTATTTCGCGCCTGGAATTCTATTCGGTGGACGAACTGACCAGAATCGTGACACGATCCGCGAGCCTGCTGAACGCGGAAATCTCGCCCGACGGGGCGACCGAAATCGCGCGCCGTTCGCGCGGCACGCCGCGCATCGTCAATCGCCTGCTGCGGCGCGTGCGCGATTTCGCCGAGGTCAGGGCCAACGGCCATATTACCCGGCAGGTGGCGGATGCGGCGCTCATTATGCTGGACGTCGACGCGATCGGCCTCGACGTCATGGATAGAAAACTGCTCCTGACCGTCATGGAAAAATTCGGCGGGGGTCCCGTAGGGGTGGACAACCTCGCCGCCGCCATCAGCGAAGAGCGCGGCACGATCGAAGATGTGCTGGAACCCTATCTGATCCAGCAAGGCTACATGAAGCGCACCCCGCGCGGCCGCATGGCCACCACCATCGCCTACCAGCATTTCGGGCTGGCGCTGCCAAAGGCGGGGCCGGGTGGAATAACCGGAGAGCTGTGGGAAGACGAGCAGCCGCTTCGAGGAACCTGAACAGCCATCCTGATATCACTGCGCACCCGACTTCATCCCGAATTAACTCTCTTTTATGTCCCGGTTCCGGCTTATAAAAACGGCAGAAGCTGATAAATTTCCCGGTAATCCCGGCAGGATTTTTTCCCTGCCTGTGCGAGTCTATTATCAGGATACCGATGCCGGCGGAGTGGTTTACCATTCAACCTACCTCGATTTCATGGAGCGTGCCCGCTATGAGTGGTTGCGGGAGCTGGGTTTCGATGTTCATTCATTGGTTCAGGTTTACAAGGTGATTTTCATGATTCGCTCGCTTAGTATCGAATACCTCAGGCCAGCGCTGCTGGACGACCTGCTGCACGTCAACGTGCAAACGGTGGAGCTGGGCAGGAGCCGCATAACGATTCTGCAACAGGTCATGCGTGGTCCGGATATCCTGACCCGCGCCACTGTCCAGGCGGTATGTGTGGGTGCGGACAGTCTCAAGCCGGTGAGCTTGCCCGCACCCCTGCGCCATAAACTGTGCCACAAACCGGGAAGCTGCTCATGAGTCCCTCAGTCACTCAGGATATGTCCGTCATCCATCTCATCAGCAACGCCAGTTTGCTGGTGCAACTGGTCATGGCGCTGTTGCTGCTGGCCTCGTTTTTGTCGTGGTGGTACATCTTTCGCAAGCTCTTCGTCATCCGCCAGGCGATGAGGCAGAGCGACGAATTCGAGAATGTCTTCTGGAAAGGATCCGATCTCAATGCACTTTTTCAAAGCGCTACGAGTTCGCGCCACACGGCGGGCAGCATGGAGCGCATTTTCGAGGCAGGCTTTCGCGAGTTCATCAAACACAAGCGCCAGCCGGGGATGGACATCAGTTCCATGATGGACAGCACGCGCCGGGCAATGCGGGCGAC